>CAZSHK010000007.1:3345-27921 GCA_964606965.1 uncultured Candidatus Saccharibacteria bacterium | reverse complement strand
GGTTGTAGGTTAGAGGTTACAGGTTGTAGATTATTTACGAGCTCTTCGAGTTCGGACTTAAGTTTGTTAACTTCTTTGCCAAAGCTGGCCCGTTCGGCTGGTTTTAGTTGCGGGATTTCGGCATATAGCGCCTTAATTTCAACTGCTTTTAAAATATCAGCCTTATTATCAAGCTTTTTCAACCTGGCTTTAAGTTCTTTGGCAACCTCAGCAACTCGCTGGTTTTTATAAGTCATTATTCAGATTATAATACAGATATGGCACAGTTCTCATTTGATATTGTTAGCGAGTACGACAAGGCGGAGATGAATAACGTCTTTGATCAAGCACAGCGCGAAATGCTGAACCGCTATGACTTTAAGGGCACCCCAGCGCAACTGAAGTGGCTCAACGAAGATAAAACCGGTTTCAAGGTGATCGGAAATAGTGATTATCAAATTGAGGCGATACTAGATATTGTGCGTAAAAAGTTGGCAGCCAGAAACCAAAACCAAAAAGTGCTAGATACCAGCAGCGAATCAATAGTTACCAATATGAAGACAACGCAAGAAGTACCCTTCAAGAAAGGCTTAGACCAAGAAAAAGCCAAGAAAATCACAAGCTTAATCCGGGATACTTATCCTAAGGTCAAAACACAAATCCAAGGCGAAGAAGTGCGCATATCAAGCGGCGCCAAAGACGATCTCCAAGCTGTTATGCAGCTAATTCGCAAACAGGACTTCGAATTTCCGCTCAGTTTCACAAACTTCCGTTAAATTAAAAAAGTAAGTTTTACATTGGCCTGGTATGTTTGCGGATTTATAAGCGGCTGAATCTGGTAGTCCACATCAGGCTTGAGTATGTGTTTCTTCCAAATATGCATTTTTCCACCTGTTTGCAACACCGGCGAAAGATTTATCATCTGCGGAACTCCGGTGACAGTCTGGACGGGCTCATTAGTTCTAGTGTCGATAATAATATCATCGGTCTCACTTACGTTTTCCACACAGACAACCGTACTTTTCCCTTCGGGCAACTCAAATTTAATTCCGGTTTCTACATCTGTTGGTTGGACTGAATAAGGATTGCCAAGTAATGCGTCGTGAGTCTCAGCAGCTTTAATGCATACCACAGTAAAGCGCCTTTGGTTTTTATAAATTTTCGGAATTCTCTATCCGTAACAGCGTCCTCAGACGGCGGATCCACCATCCATTCTTGGGCTGATTCAAAGGCATCAACGGCTGCTTGGCTAAAAAAAGTCTTCCGTTCGACGTGTTCATCGTGTCGGCGCAAATAATCGGCATAGGCCCATAGAAAAACATCACCGAAGTTCTCTAATGTAACTTCACCTGTATCCGCCGCTATCTCCGACACTTTATTGCTCCTTTTACAAAAATTATACACTTATACCGGAAATTACCACTTTTGCTAAATTGATTTCCCGCTCAGTTTCACAAATTTTTACTAAGCGGCTGCTGGATACTTGGGACCTCGTGGGGTGGCTTCACCAATAAGCTCAGTTATGCTACCGATGTTTCTGTCATCCATCCACTTAACTAGATCTCGCGAAATAGTAGCGGCGACTCTACCCCAGCTTGGGCGGATGCTTGTAACTAGCTGTGTAAGCGAGGCTCCGGCTAGCATATATTCCAGCACGTGCTCGGCATTGCTTATTCCACCCACGCCAATGATTTCTAATTTATCGCCGGCATGTACGTAAGCGTCGTGAATCATTCGGGTCACAACTGCTCTATATAACGGATCATTACCGCTTATCCCACCTAGTTTACCTTCAAGTCCGTACCGTTTCTTGACTGCTTCCCAGATAATTGTGTTAGCAAGAATGAGGCCAGACCCTCCGGCTTCAGCTGTGGCATCTACAGCTACTTCAAAATCCGCTTGGCCTAAATCTGGCGCTAATTTTACTAAGATAGGCTTTTGTCCCCCGCAATCATCCATTGCCTCACGCATTGCATATACATGAGCTTTTAAAGGATCACTCTGTTGCAGTCCCCGTAATCCCTCAGTATTGGGTGAAGATGGATTAAATACAAAATATTTAGCGTATGGATACAGCTGTTTTACCACTTGTGCATGAGCCCATGGCGACTGTTCTTCTGGCATCATCTTGTTTTTGCCTACATTTACACCAACTGGGCAAGGAAATGGTTGTTCATCCTCTAGGTTCCTATCAACACCTTCTGCTCCAATGCTATTAAAACCCAACGCATTACGCCCAACATCATGCCTTCTACCGTGTGTCCACATTCGCGGTTGTTTATTCCCAGGCTGTCCGAAAAGCGGTACTGTACCCACCTCATCAGCACAAAAACCTAGTCTGTACATTCCTCTCACCACGCGTCCCTTTTTATCCCAACCGGCCCCTACACCTACCGGTGTTTCAAAATCAATTCCGGCAACAGATGTATGCAGACGTTCATCTTGAATGCGGCCTTTTGGCCCAAAAGCATAGAGCTCAATAGCCTTTTCGCCTAGATGACTTCGACTTAGCACGTGCAGGGTTGTTTCTGCGACGTTTTTAAGACCTTCGCTTACAGCGATTTCATATCTATTTTGCGTTCGTGTAAAAAAACTTGAATTTACTTCAGCCATATAACGCTAATATTAGAGAGCTAACTTGGGCTATGCAAGCATAGGCGCTTAAGAGTTACAACTATAGGCTGGGTGCTAGTACTTGGCCTTGTGGGACGGCGTCTGTGAAGGCGCCATCACGGAATACAACCGTGCCGTGCAGCTTTACTTCCTGTACCCGAGCGTGCATTACTTCTCCCTCAAAAGCGTTCCATCCGCTTCCTGAAAAGATGTGTTCCTTAGAAAATTCATAGTCTTCTTCCACCATTGTCACGACGCTTTGTTTATCGACGGCAATGCCAAAAATGCGTGCCGCATTGCGGCTTGTTTTATCAATCAGTTGCTGTTCGGTTAACCGTCCTTGTAAAACGGCACCAACGAGCAACGGTAGGTAGGCCTCTATAGTGGGCGTACCAAAAGATTTAACGTCCTCAGGTCCTGTGTTTCCCTCGGGATTCTTCACATTCGCATTAATTGTTTCCGCCTCTGTATGGGGCGCGTGATCTGTGCCAAAACAGTCAATGTAGCCAATATTATCCCATATGAAATCCACATCTTCCTGTCTCGCCAATCGTGGCTTCATTCGGGCAAACCAGCCCTTCTCAGCTACTAGTTCTTCGGTGTGGAATAGATGATCTAGTGTGACTTCACCATAAACCGGCAATTTTGCCTTCTTGGCTTTTATAAATGCTTCCATAAGAAAGCGATTATTAATATGCGGGATATATAAAGGATGCCTGAGCTTATCTGCCACTTTAAAGATAGCTTCTTCCACATTTTCATCTTCAACATGGGCGGCAATAGGCTGTGTGGGCTTTGCATGATCGTGCCACACACTCCAATACGGCATAAAGTCGGCAACTGTTAGCGGCACATCCTGTCCCTGGGTTATCTCAACGTAGCCTTTTGTACCATGGGCGAGTTGAACAAGGTAACGTTGTTCTCTGCGTAATTGATCTTCCCTATCGCTTTCGCCTGGCAAAGCTGTAGCCCAAAAGCCGACATCACAATAAGGACCATAGAAATGGTTATCATTAGATTCGGCCAGGCGCGAAGAGGCTTGGTTACGGACGTCTACCAGTCGTTCGCGCGTAAAGGGTCGCTTACTTCGTGGATCATAGTTGGGCATGGCTAGAATGGTGCCGACACCACCGGCAATAGCCGCCCGACTAGCCGTAATGATTGTTTCTTTATAAGACTGGTCGAAACCACGTGTGTGAACATGCGGATCAATCGCAGCCGGTATTTCTATACTCATAAGCTAAAGGGTATGACGGAATGAGAGAGGGTGCAAGCATAAGCATGCGCTATACTTTATGTCATGGCTGAAGAGACAGACATTACCGAAACCGGAATCACCGAAGCACCTAACCTAGTCCAAGAAGCCAAAGCGGTCCTGCACGCTAACGACCAAGGCAACTACACTGTTCCTGCTCCCGGACTATATCCACACCAGTGGCTATGGGACAGCTGTTTTATTGCTATCGGTCTCCGCCATGTTGACGTCACCCGCGCCCAGAATGAGATATTAAGTTTGCTACGGGGTCAATGGAGTAATGGTATGCTGCCACACATTGTCTTTGCCGGCGGCTTTGAACACCGCACCGACCGTAATACCTGGCGCAGTTGGGTCAGTCCGATGTCGCCAGACGACACTGCCACCAGCGGTATAACCCAACCACCAATGTTAGCCGAAGCCGTTTACCAAGTTGGCCAAAAGCTTAAAATCGCCGAACGGCGCAGCTGGTACCACACCGTTTTTCCAGCGCTTGTTCGTTACCATCAGTGGCTCTATGAAGAGCGTGACCCGCACCAGGAAGGTTTGGTGCTGCAAATTCACTCTTGGGAAACGGGTATGGACAACACGCCCCCATGGATGGCTGAACTGCGCGATCACCTACTGCCATGGTGGATCCGGGTCATTGAAAAACTACACCTACAAGGTTTGATTAGTCTTTTTCGGCGCGATGCCAAGTTTGTGCACGCTAACCAACGACTATCCACCATTGAAGCGTTGGCTCTTTATAGCATTCAGCGCCGCTTGCGCCGCAAGAATTACGACATCAACCGCGTTCTATCACATTCGGTCTTTGCAATTGAAGACGTAGCCTTTAATTCCATTTTTATCCGTGCTAATGAAATTCTCAAAGAAATTGCCAAGACCATCCGTAAGGATTTACCCAAAGATTTGCTGGAACGCATGAAAAAATCCGAAGACGCCCTTGAGCAACTATGGGACCCTTACACTACCCAATATTATTCGCGTAACTTTGTGACCCATAAATATCTAAAAGAGCCGAGTGTCGCCACTTTATTACCACTTTATGCCGGCTGCATTACTAAAGAACGGGCTGAGCAACTAGTTAAGCTGATTGAAAATGATAAGTTGTTTGGCCCGAGCTATCCGGTGCCGAGTGCACCTGTCAATTCACCATGGTTTTCACCATTTGGTTATTGGCAAGGACCCACCTGGATCAATATCAACTGGCTAATCATTGATGGATTAAAACGTCATGGTTTCGATGATCATGCGGAGGCTCTAAAAGAATCAACACTGGAATTACTTCATAAATCCGGCTTGCACGAGTACTTCAACCCATTAAATGGCGACCCAGCCGGTACCGATCACTTCTCCTGGACCGCCGCGTTGGCTATCGACCTTTCTCAATAACCCCAACAGCTTTTCTGAAAAATGACCGGACAATATCTTCAGCACGGACCCACAGTGGCGGTTCAGACCGCTCAGACAACAAGTGTTTTGGCCTAAAACCACCAGTTGCTTCCCTTCGTCGATGCTGAAATTCTTGTTCATCGTCATACATATGGGAAGATTCTGGCACTAGCGGACCTGCCCCTGACGCCAGACCCCGTACATCACCTGGTGTCGAAGAAAGAGCAGGGATCCCAATTATTTCTGGTTCATAGAATCTAGTGCTAACTTGCTCAACTGTTATAGTGAGATCATCGTTTAATCCCATACCCGGAAAAGCACCACTCAATAAATCTTCGTTCACTTTCATTATTCAAAAATAACACGGCAGTTTAATTAATCAAGATCGCCGTCGTTGGGACGATCAAGCAAGAGCGGCTCTACACCGGGACTGGTATCGGCAATTTTGACTATGTCTTTATCGACCTTTTTTAGTTCTTTGTGGGCGGCATTATAGTGGTTAACGGTCGCACCAAGGCTATTGCCAAGTCGCTGCATAAAGCTTTCATGGGCGCCTAAATGGCGGCTCAATTCCACCACCCTTTGCTGGATTTCTTTAGCCTGTTCTTCAATTTTCATACCCCTTAAGCCCTGCATGACTGTTTGCAAATATGCAAGAAAGGTCGTCGGTGAGGTAATTATAACTTTACGGTCACGCGAAGCGTATTCTATTAGACTTCTTGAACTTGTATCGGCTACGCCAACTTTATTAATAAGCAGATCATAGTAGATGGCTTCCGAAGGGATAAACATAAAGGCAAAGTCGGTGGTGTTTTCGCGCGGACGAATATATTTGGCTGTCTCATCTATACGCTTTTTGACATCGGCTTTAAACTGGCCCGCCAAAACCGTACGCGTAGCTTCATCTTTAGTCTCAACTAGACGGTTATAATTTTCCAAGCTGAATTTTGAATCTATCGGCACAACCTGTTTGTCTACAAATATGACGGCATCGACTTTATCACCATTTTTAAAGCCATACTGCATTTGGAACACACCCGGTGGCAAAAAGTTCTGCAGCACTGTCTCTAAGTGAATTTCACCAACATTACCGCGCTGTTTAGGATTAGTCAGAATATTTTGCAGGGTCTTTAGCTCATCCGTGACGTTTATAACCTGCTGATTGGTATTCTTCAGCGCCTCAAGTTGTTTACTTACGTCTGCCACAATCTTATTGCTAGCTTCGAATTGTTTAAGTAAACTTTCCTGACTTTTACCTAAGTGGCCAGTAAGTTCTTTTTGCATGCCATCTTTTAGGGCAGTAACACTCTCGTTCAGCGTTGTTAGATCTTGTTTGAGCAAGAGAGCGCTGGAGCTATCTTCTGCCGAATTGTCTTTGCGCAGTACCAAAAATAGCAACACAACACACATCCCTCCGAGAATCACCACCGCAATAATCATATGGTTATTGTAGCATTTACGTTTGTTTATTCAGGGATGAAATGGTGTGCTACCAAGATAGCAGCGCCAAGAATAAAAGCACCTAGTAATACAAGTCCGACTTGCCAGTCAATCAGCTTCGATTTTTCGCGTGACTCGTTAATGCTCGGAATAATGTCGCTGGCAGCTACATATATAAAGAAGCCGGCCGTGGAGCCAATAAGCCAGGCAAGTAACGTACTATTCTGCGTGGCTGATTGATAAAACAATATCGTACCCAGTGCTGTCACCAACACAGCTACGCCGTGTACTCCGATCACCTTCAGTCGGCTCATGCCAAGTTTTAGTAAGTACCCTGAATCGGCCATTTCGCGCGGTATCTCGTGGAAAGCCACCACAATAGTCGTTACCAGCCCCGCGCTAACGCTAATTAAGAAAGCAGCCGCGATGGCGCCGCCATCTATAAAATTATGTAACCAATTGCCCGTCGTGACCAATACGACAACTGGCTCGCCTTTATTGGAATGTGTATGGCTTGTCTCAAACGGTTCGCGGCTATGGTGATGGAACCAGTGCAGCCAGCCCTCCAATAAAAAGAAAAACAGCATGCCAGCCAAAGCGGCAGTCATGACTGTTAGAGACTCATAGTGTTCGGCGCCATCATGTAAAAAATCCAAGAAAGCCGCTGCCAGCAAGGCGCCGGCCGCAAAAGGAGTGGCATAAGCAGCCAGCAGAGCAATAGTTCGCTTATGGGTCAGTAGCACCGTGCTGGATAGAAAAACAATAATATCGCCAGCTAACGAAACCCCTAAAACAAATAAAAGTGAGGGATGCATGGTTCAAGTGTAGTGGTCTAACTCTATAGATTGCAAGTTTTTCGCATTTTGCTGTAAAATTGAGAATATGGACAGAGAGACAACACTTTTCCGAGACCTACTTAAACGGCAGGCGTATTTTGCTACTAAGCCACGCCTGCGGCTTTTTAAGACACTTCAAAAAGGTTCCTCGACCGTTAAAGAATTGGTAGCACGCTTGCCCAAAGATGACCAAGCAACTGTCTACCGCAATCTAAAATTATTTGAACAATTAGGCGTGATACACAAACTGCACATGGGCTGGAATTCGCGGTATGAACTAAGTGACATTTTCCAACACCATCATCATCACCTAACCTGCTCCAAATGCGGACGTGTCATTATTCTTCGCGCCGATCCCATGCTAGAAGAGATAATTAGTCGCTTGAGCGTAAAAAATGGTTTTCAACCAATGGATCATCAATTAGAAATCCGCGGTCTCTGCCGCACCTGCCAAACCATTGACAACGGCATAACGTATGTTATCGTAAGCTAATGACTAAGGTGCTGCCTCCCCCTGAGCCACCAACTCACCATCCCGGCTTCTCAGAAGGTCGACATACGGATATTAACGTTTTTCAGTTGATGCCGGTTCGCAAAGTAGGCTCTGTGGGTATCGGCGATACGATTGATATTAATATTGCCACTTATGTAGATCCGTTCGCAGAAATGGACTACCATCGCTTGGTGGCATCATACCCGCGCTGGGTACAAGGCCTACGTTTACTTATTGAAGCACTGGAACCTGTTTACGAATCCCCACCAATAAGATCGAGATATTTTCGCCCCGACAATTTGTCGGCCGACAAAGTTTTTGCAGGATCCATCGTAAATCATGATGAAAATAATCCGGTAACTGGCGTAATGCACCCTGAGTTTCCCGGTTGGTTAGCTTTTGAGGGCAATGCATTTGCAAATAGGAATTTACAAACAATCGCCGATTTTAAGGCTGCCGTCGGTAAAATCGACCGAGAAGAAGCAGTGTGGCAACGTGAAAGATGTCATAGACAAGGCACATTTCTGATTAGTAATACAGTAATGACTTAGACCTGTATTCAAAAAGCTAAGTATGAGTCGCGTATTGGATGTCGTAAAAGCTTCTGTAATTGGGAAGAGCAGCCCGAGCAAAAATCACATTAACTTTTTAAGTTCACGCTTGAGGCGATGGCTAGGAGCCCGCGAAGCACGGACCGAAACGTATAAATGATACGTTGAAGGAGTACTGGAGCTAGGCGACACCGCCATAGGCCAAGAGCAGCAGCGGGTGGCCAGCTGGGCTGGTCAGCAGGCTGTTGCGCTGTGTACTTAAAAAGGCCCGGAACCAATGGCCCGGGCCTGTTGGAAGCCTCACACTTCCACTTCCAGCATATGCCTCAAAGATTTATTTTTCAAGTTATCATAAGCACTTTAATGCCCAGTCTTACAGCCGTTTAATTGTTACATCAGCAATCTTGCGCGGCAAGTCTTGATCACGCTGGTTTAGCGGCCCCGAGCCGGCTGAAATGATTACCCAGTACTGACCTTTCAGAATATGAAGTTGTCCCAGATTCGGATCCCAGTAGGCTTGATCGCCATATCCTTTTACATCTTGTGCGCCCTCAGGCCGCCCTTCTTCAAAGCTCTGCATTGCACTATCGGATGGTGAACCCTGCAGCAACACACTAGCGTTGACTAGGTCGGAGAAACTACCCGGGTCATAACTGTACAAACAGGTGGTAACCGACTTTTGATTGTTGACACTATCGGTTTGGCTGGAAGTTTTTGAAGCCCCTTGCCCCAATACTGATTGGGCGTCTTTCAATGTAAATACATCGCAGGCTTTTTTGTAGGTAATTACGTTGGTTTTGACAAATGATTGTTTTGACGATGGCTGCTTGTGTAGGAGTTTCATAGTCAATAGACCCCCTGCAAATAGCACTAACAAGACAACCACGGCTTTCTTCATTGCCTCTATTGTAATCGGATAGGTGGAAGTCTGAAAGACAACTAACTATAAATAATAGCTACCTGGCGACGCGCAGCTATTTCTCTTATATGGGCCATCTGTCTCTCGTCGAAGACTTTAAAAGGAACACCCTCTCTAATAGCACTCGGAATAAATATAGTAAAAGGTGCTCTGTCACCATTGACGGCTACTGCACCAAGCCGTATACCACTAAGAACAACTTTTTCGGGTTTGTCGAAGTCTGCGTCTTTTCCGCGCGGCACGTGTTCCTCAAAGGGATATGCATCAGTTACCTCGACAGTATCAACATGCCATGGTAATGATTGACCGGGTAGATAGAGTCCATAATTTATACTAGCCGCAAGAACATCAGTAATTCCCGCCTCAACAAAGCTCCAACATTCTTCACCATTCAAAGGGGTAGCGGGTTCTAAGTCTGCCATTTTTTTGTCTGTTTCCAGCTTTCTACCATATATTATAACGCTTGTGGCAATACGGTTATGCACAGCCTACGGTTTAAAGCCGGCTGGTGATGGCCCAAATCAGTACGATAAAACCAAGTGATCGACGAAAATAATTAACGCCTTGGGTCATTTCCAAATAAGCCCAACCAAAGAGTGAGCCGAAGGAAATTAAAGAGGCCGCGAAATTAGCCTGTCCGTAAGGCAATAAATGGCTTAGCACGGTGCTGATAATCCATAGCCAGAGTAAGGGGTTCGGATTCTGCCATAACACCAACTGACCTTTTTTATCTTTCCAAAACTGATCCCATAAGGTTCGCTTCGTCATAACTAAACTGTAACATGCCCGGTTACACACTTGAGCTCAAGATTCGATTTCTCTTCGAAGCACGTAATGAGCCGTAGAAATGCTACGGCGAATGAGTACTGGAGAAGAAAATCGGATATGTAGCCAAGAAGACAGCGGTGCGGTCCCCCTCGGGCGGAACGGCAGGCTGGCTGGTGTGTAAGCGGAATAAAAACGACGATAGCTCTTGCGAGCTATCGTCGCTCACGTTCCAGCCGTTGCCGGCCAGATCGCTGATCACCTCACGATGACTAACAGCAAATATAAACCTGTAAACACTGCTTGTCTATTGTAATTTTTTATTATATAAAAAGCTAATGCTTGGATTATAAGGTTTGCGTTCGATTATGTTGTCGAGAACTTTGGAAAGCTAAACCAATAATAACCAAGCCCAAAACTCCGGTTAGACCTTCTGGAATATGATAGCGAATGCCAGCTAACAACAATATAGCCAAGGCGGCAATAGCGTAATGGGCGCCATGAATAAGATAGCGGTATTGTTTAAGGGTGCCGGCTTTTAATAGGTGAACAGTCATCGACCTTACGTAAAGAGCACCTATGCCAAGACCGGCTGCAATCAAGATAATTTCTTTAGTTATGGCAAATGCGGCAATCACGCCGTCAAAACTAAACGAAGCATCGAGTAGTTCAAGATATATAAATTGCATCAGCCCGTGATTATGAGTATTTTTACTACCACGCAGCAGCAACCTGCTAACAGCTTTCACTGCTATAAATGTTAAGGCGCCTAACAGGCCGGCCATCAAAGTTCGTTTATCGCCTGGATCTAGAATAAAATAAATGGCTGCAAGAGCCAGACTTGCCCCACCAATCGTTAACGCCCAAGGCTGGTTGAACGCTGCTACAGGTGATTCAATGCCGTTAATCCATAGCACATCTTTCTTTTCGCCAAAAAAACGTAGTCCAATCATTAATAAAAAAACGCCGCCAAAAGCCGCAATTATCGGATAGGCGGCTTCTAATTCTTGGGCGTACACTTCGGGATGATGCAGGGCGCTATCAAGGACGGCGCTCATACTATGACCGGCAGTTAAGCTAACAAGTAGCAGCGGCAATAACAGGCGCACCCCAAACACGGCAATTGCAATACCGACTGTCAGAAACATCAGCCGCCAAAACCGGTGCATAGTGCTAAGAACTTCGCTGTTAATAACGGCATTTTCAAAACTGAAAGTTATTTCTATGGCAGCTAAAGCCACAATTGGCACTAGGGCTTGTCCCCCGCCAAACAATAGGGCTAGCAACATGATTATTGCAGTTATAACAAAAGCAAATGTGTAATGTTCTAATAAAATATCACGGACTTTGGCCATTGCATTTATGCTAACACAGCTATTTTGTATTTTTGGCATAAGCGGTAAAATGATGTTATGGAAACTAAAAGTAGAAAGGAGGTAATTCAATTGAAAAGACCTAGATCTAACGGACAGGTATCAATTAGTCGGCAGAGCGAGGTACTCGTCGGCTAGCTTCCTTTCTGTATACTCTGTCTAAGTAGGCAGAAATACCTAGGCGCCCGGTCCTTGCGGGCGCCTTTCTAATGTCTTAGAGATTTTGCTTCGTTCTTTCGGTGTGGGAGAATTGGGCTGTATGCACATGATGCTTCGTTCTAAGGGTTTAGAAACATTTACCAGTCGTCATCCTCTGGTCGGACCAGTTTTTTGGATAGCCAGTTCGCAGTTTTTTATTGTCCAATTTATAGTGGCGGCTTCTTGGGAAAAGACCTATAGCTGGTCAGTCAACACCATAAGCGACCTTGGTAATACAGTTTGCGGCGTCTACGGCCCGAATTATGTTTGCTCGCCCTTGTATCAGCTAATGAACATCTCTTTTGTAGTCGTAGGCTGTACTATGTTTATCGGCTCTGTGCTAATTTATCAGAATTTTACTAAAAGACCGGGCAGCATTTGGGCTTTTGGGTTCATGGCTTTGAGTGGTATAGGTACCGCACTTGTTGGTCTGTTCCCAGAGAACACCAGTGTAGCAATGCACACACTCGGGGCTGCGTTGCCGTTTGTTTTTGGCAATATCGCCCTGCTGTTGTTTGCCCGAACCCTCGATATGCCGCGCTGGCTAAGAATCTACACCTTTTTGTCCGGTGTAATAACGCTTACCGCCCTGGTCTTCTTTGTATCACATCAATATATGGGAATCGGCCAGGGTGGCATGGAACGGCTTGTAGCCCATCCTCAGACTCTATGGCTGATCGTTTTCGGCCTCTATATGGTACTTAACGGTTCACATGCATTTCCTGCAGACGATAGTTTGGAAAAATCTAATAATTAATCCCGCACACCTAGCTTATTTAGTAGCTACACATGCACTTCCTGCCAAACTAACTCAATAGCTTTTAAGTATTCCTTAGTAAAGGCAGCGGCCTCTTCGGCTGAAAACGGCTTACACGTATAACAATCCACCGTAAAAAGTGCTGGTTCAGTAGGGTAAGAATAAAAAGCAGCGCCAGACGATTTCCAGTGTATCCAGCCACCATATCCCATATCATGAGCGGAATAGGCATAAGGGCCTGAAAGCTTTTCCATATGCGTAACTTCTGCAAGCTTATCTAGAAATTTTTTAATCTCTTCCGGTTTTACAATTGTATTTGTAGTACCTTCGATAATGACTCGCTGTCTAGTAAGTTCGGGTGCTAGATTTTTCCATTTAGATGTAGTCATTTTCCCTTTCTACAGCTTCCCGTTAATTGTTTCGCCAGTTGCTACTGATTCGTACACCCCGGACATAATCCGACTAGTCAAATAATGTGACTCCAGTGGCGAGCTACCTTTGGATTTCTTATTCGAAATAAGATCAAAAAACTCAACAAAAGCATCCATTCGGGCATCCTCTTGATGACCACGCGAGAAATTTTTAAGTGACGGCTCATAAAAATCTTTAAGTGAGTATGTTTCTACATGCTGACCACCTATTAATTCGGCATTTTTGCAGATAATAATATCCAGATTAAACTCGTGCCCCGGTTGGAATAGCTGTTCACTGCCAATATTTTCGGACTCAAATGGCTGTGACTGCCATGAACAAAGATTTATGGAAGCAAAGGGGCCCATAGCAATGTAATGCTGTTCGTGACGGGTTCTACCATTTCCCTTATATAGGTTTCGGCCTTCGATATCTTCCCATGATCGGGAAGATAGTCCTGAGTGTAATAAATCAATTTGGGCGTGAGTAATCGTATGCTTATCGGCCTTAAGTTGTATTGTGTTCATTACGTCTATTTCACCAAGCTTTGAAGGCAGATCTTCAGA
The DNA here is from genome assembly GCA_964606965.1 of uncultured Candidatus Saccharibacteria bacterium. Classification (GTDB taxonomy): domain Bacteria; phylum Patescibacteriota; class Saccharimonadia; order Saccharimonadales; family CAYVSP01; genus CAZSHK01. The sequence goes on along the minus strand of CAZSHK010000007.1, from coordinate 14,370 downwards.
CATAGCGGGTAACTTAGGAAAAACTTTTTTAATAACTGAAGAGTCAATTTGATTTAGGTAATTTTCGGGAAAGTTCGGCCACGCCTTTACTGTAATTCCATCTATTTTTTTATCATGTTGATAGGATGACGTGAACCAGTTAAGCAAATCAAAAAAATGATATCCGGAATGGGATGCCTTGCCATATCCTTCATTAAAGCCATGGTAATTAATAGAATGCAATTCATCGGCTAGCCGCCACTGACCATCATTATGGAAACCATAATAATAAGTTACCGGGCAGTTTGTTTTTGCGTAGACTTCCTCAATTACTTTTTTGACTAAGATATATGCCGGGTGATGCCGCCTTTGAGTCAGAATTTCGCAAACTAGATGGGGATTATCCTTTCGTGCCGTGTTTAAGGTAGTTAAAAGTTTCTTGTAGTTAGCGTGTATGTTCTTTGCGGCTTGTACTTTATGCGCAGCATATGGCTCTGCATGTACCGGCTTATCCATCATGACATGATAGCCAAGCTTGAGTGCCCATTCAGCATAAAAAACATGCGTGTCGGGATCTGTGCTAATCACAACGCAATTTACGCCTAATCGCTGTGCAAAAACTGTAAGGTTTGCCAGATTATTCGAATATTTATCCAAAAAGAGCGTGGCGATTTTTATTTTTTCAGCCGTTAAGTAGTCGTGTATAGCATCCTGTTGCGATTTCAGATCTACAATACCCAGAATTTCGGCATTGGGCAGCTGGTCAATCACTGGAAAATGAATACGTCGTGCATGATGACCAAAACCAATTATTAACACTTTGTTCTTAATCATTAGGGAGTTCTTTCACTACCTCCATGATGCGCTCCCGGGTAAATGGTGTGAATTCTTTATCGTTAAGGCTTTTAGAGTCTACCCATTCATAAGTCTGTATCTCAGAATTTTTTTTAGGCTTACTGGAGAAGTCTTTCGCATCTGCAAGCTTTGCAGTTAATACAATAAAAACTACGTCATTATGCCTATTGTTATAGCGTATTTGCTGAGGCACGATGCGCATACCGACTTCTTCCAATACTTCGCGTATTGCTACAGCCTCAATAGATGTATCATGTGCCTCCATTCCACCACCGGGAATGCCCCAACGATCCGGGAAATGTTTGTCTTCAGCATGTCGCTTAATAAGCAGAATTTTGTTACCGTGCGTTACAATTGCACTGACATTTAGCTTCATGATGTGTAACTTTCATACATAGGAGCAACTCCTCTCAGTTGTTCCACCTCAGGGTAAGTTTCACCTAGATGTTCGAGAATAATCTTAGTATTTTCGTGTACCGGCAGTTCGCCATCAAGATCAATAATTTTAGTTTTGGTTCCTTCTGGTAATGCTTCTTTAGCACGAACAAAATCTTCATAGTATTCGTAGACAGCTCGCAGCCTAAAGGCCCTGTCAATATCATCTTGAGATATACGTTGTTCTAGTACGTCCTGTGAGGCGGTTATATTAAATAGAATGTCCGGCTGTGTTTCTTCATATGTAATCTCTTCGCCCGGAATTTGGATATGGGGAGGCCACATCTGCTCAGGCGTAAGCTTACCCTCCATCAACCCCTCACGCTGCACTGCTAAAGTAGCCCTAGAAATAATTGATCTATCGAAGATTGCTATAGCAAATCTGCTCCTGGAAATGCGTGCAATATCTGCAAGTGTTCGGAGCCATACCCGATTTTCCCGTGCCAATGTATACGCATCAATGTCCCATTCTGTTCTTGGGGTGTGGATACCGGCATGATAATCATGACGGTATGTCCAGTAACGCGATCCTAGATCGTGCCATGCTTCACCTGCACCTAAACGTGTTCCATCGCCTTTTAACAACATAGTCGGTATACCACGTGATGTGAAGTGTGCATTAAGCGCCCTAAGTTGTTCACCTTTACCTGTTCTGCAGCAACCATCCAGGGCTATAGTTCCCACTAAGTACTCCGTGTCCCTGAACGCAACTGTTTCTTTTCCGAGTACAGGCAGCTCGAATGGCTGTGTTTGAGCGGAGGTCTCATGAGCGTCTGCAGATCCTGCCATTATTTTCTCCTGTGAATAGAATTAGTATATACATATAACGTATGTATGTAAACAGGTTAGAATTAGTATCTTACTATATTCAGTGTTATAGTATCCCTTACTTAAATACAGTCTTATGAAAGCGCACTTTATTGCATCTACAGTAAATCTTCTGGACGACATCAAGTCGTACAGTCTTATAGTTGATGCTCTCAAAAAACACGACGTTCAACTTACGAGTGAATGGCTTGAAGAGGCAATGTCACGAGCGAAAGAAACCGCTCAGGATAATACACAAGGCGACCTATGGCAAAACATTTATAGACAAAACTTAGACGCAATATCTAAAGCAGACATCATCGTTGCAGAGGTTGGTCAGAAGTCATTCTTAGTCGGTTTCCAAGTATCGAACGCTTTGCAAATGAAGAAGCCAATACTACTTCTTTCAAGATTTAACGAAGTGGACAGCGCAGTAGGGGTTAGTTTACATGAAGAGATTATAAAGTTTGCCCAATACAATGACGACAATATAGAAAAAGTAATTGCCGAGTTCATAGAGGAAAACAGTAGTGGCGGAAAAGACATCAGGTTTAACTTCTTTATTAATCGCCGGCTATTAAATTATCTTAACTGGGCGTCTATGCGTAGCGGTAATACTAAGTCTGAAGTCATTAGAAAATTGCTCGAAAAAGAGATGCGCAAATCTAACTTTCACAAATCATGATTGACGTTCGAGGAAATGATGTTCTTGTAGACCTTGATAACGTACTTACCGATTTCGACGGCGGCGTACAGAATACTTTGGCATTAGAATACCCTGCGATACCTATTGCTGCTCGTAGAGTAAATTATTTTATTCCCCAGGACTATCCGGAGCATCAGTCCTTAGTAAGGGCCATCTACTGTAGGCCGGGGTTTCTGCGGGAATTAGCGGTTTTAGAAGGTGCTATTGAGGGTTGGCAGAAGTTGTTGAATCTAGGATATATACCACGCGTATGCTCCTCACCCTTGCCCGGCTTTCCTGAATGTAAACAAGAAAAGCTAGATTGGCTAGATGAGCATTTTGCTCCTGTGTTCGGTAAATGGGTTGTAGACACGGCTATAATTGATCGGGAAAAGTATAGATACGACGCCTTAGCGCTAATTGATGACCGTCCTGAGGTCAAAGGATCAAGTAGTGCTAGTTGGGAGCATATTGTTTTCTCACAACCATTTAATCAGAATTCGTCTGCTCGATTTCGCCTAAACGGTTGGCAGGACCCCAATCTAGAAACTATCTTAGCAACGATTAAGCATGGACCTTCGTAAGTTTTATGCCCCACCGACCGTCTGGCTGATCGTATTTGGCAGTTATTTATTAACGGTTCGCTCGCAAGGATTATCGAGCAGTTAGCTGAAAGTCTAGGCAGATACTACAATCGGTTCAGCCTTTATGCCTAGCTCCGTGCCCAATGTATATGGTAACGCTTCAAGTTCCTCTTCGTTCACCGTATCTCCACCACGATGCCGTGCTTGTGCTGTTGCCCTATAAATAAGCTTATCGACATCATCTTCGCTGAAACTAAACGACTCAGCCAGATTGCGCAAGTAACTTGCCGGCAATACTAACTTATCAACACTAACGCCACTTAGCCGGGTAGCCATTGTCCCAGTTACTTCTGCAAGATAGCTAGCCTTCCACTTTGGGATAAACTCTTTGAGGCGTTCTGGTATTAATTCTGGGTTTCCTATATCTGCCGCCGCTTTCCATAAGAAAAACATGACATCATTCACCACTTCTTCATGCCCGAAAATACCCCAGCTATTCATCAGTTGGTCTATTTTGGCTACTATTTCCTCTTCAGCTATGAAAATATGCGCTTTTCGCAAATCAATTAACTTTTCAGATGCCAGATTCACACTGCCATCTTTCACCTGTCGTTTATATTTAAAATTCCCCTCGCTACGGCTGTCAGTTATTGTAGCTTCCGCAGCCGTATTTATGATTAAGTCAGCACCGTGTCGACCGGCAAATTCTAGGCTAGTTGGCTGACCGTTAGTACGAGCTAACATCAAGCTTGCTGGCAATTTGCGATCACCATTCCGCTCAATAACTAAAAATGCGGTGTTGGCTACATCAAGCCGTTCTCTGGTATCTTCTACACACCTTATCCACTCACGGGCCTTACCTACCTTGCCATAATGAATATTCAGGCCGTGGACAAGCAGGGGGTCAAGGCCTGACGTATCGGCTCCTTCCTCGTAAAGTGCATGATATAGGTCTTCTTGCTTCCAGGTCAGATTTCGTTTTTCTATATCTCTTTTATCTTCAAGACTAAATATCATCTTATTGAAACGTTTCACTCGCTCTCTAAGGTCAGCGATCTGCGGCTCAATAACTTCCAATTGTGCAGTGAACGACTCTTCGGCGATGCCTACGTCGTCAATCATGCCCTGTAAATCATTGGGCTTGGTTTCGATCTCGCCTTGTCTATCACTCATATCGGCCATATCTTGGCACACAGTATCCTCCTTCACCTATAATCCTGCAAGAGGTGATGAAGCTCTATTTTTTTGCGTTATGAGTTAGTCCCGGTGGTGGGTGACGCTTACTCAAAATTCTGGGTTATCTTCTGGCCTGGGATCGATAATCTTTAAATAGTCTTCCCAATCGCGTCGTTTATGTGCTAAACGACGGTTTTTGTAATCCTGCAAATGCCAATCAGCGGCGGCATATTTTCCTACAACATCTTTTAGCGAAAGGTGCGCAATATCTTGAGCAATTTCACGCCAAGTGTGTGGAAATTGATACCAACCAAACAGCGCCCTATTATAGCGACGCTGGCCGGCAGCAAGTTCCCAGCCAGGACCGCAATGCTGTTTTACTGTAGTGCTAAGCGAACCTTCTGAAGGAACCGCCTCAAAATGCAACCTTCCTGCTTTAATAAAACTTTCTGCCTGGGGGCCGCGTTCCTTCAACTCTTCTAGTTCTGCCGGTGACATAGCAGATAGTTCAGTATTGCGCTTAACAATTTCCAGTAACCTACTCACGTCCGGCAAAATGCCATTTTTCGCAACAATAACGTCAAAGTCACGCAACGGATCATCGGCAAACGGCCTTTCATGAACTCGCTCGCCCTCATAATCAATGATGTTACGACGACTAGGCCAAAGTATTTCAACACGTGTCTGCTGATCATCTATTTCTCCAAGACGATAAGCTTCTTGGAACCTTGACATCCAATGTTCGTCATAACTATCGGCCTCCATGCCCCCATATATATCGGTTGCAAGATCAGTAATACGTGGACTGGGCTGTCCAGCTATTTGGAGTTCTCTGCCGTCTGTTGAACGGACTTTGTCATCGCTAGGCAGAAGGCTGTCATAGTCAATATCTACTAGTTCCACACTGCTCTTATCTAAATCGCCGACTATAAAAGCCTGTCTGCAGCCTATGCGTTGGTGTTGACCGTCTTCAACAATGTATTCGTGCTTGCGTGCATACGATGAGTTGTTAACTTTCCATGGTAAAGCGCGTAAAACCGTCTCGGTCCAAGCTTGTGGCTCATCCAATAACAAAACATTCACCTGTACATCATCAGAGCTAACTGAGTACGGGTACGGGGTCCACTCTTCTTGCGGAAGAGACATATGACCAAGCACGTGATGATTGACACGGACAGTCAAGCGCCTAGCTATATGCTCGCCAATATCTGCCTCCCAGCGATCACGATCTTCGACCGCTAAAGGATCTTTTGGTATAGACCCGGTGGCCTCGGCGCGTGATTCACATGCAAATGGCTTAAACCTGTCTTGGTATAGCTCCGGCCCAGTAAGCCTGAATGCCTTCCCGGCAGGTGCGTGGAATTCCAGGGTACCCGTTTCGGCGTTGCGGCGTAATTCGCAATCTTCGAGCGGCAGACTAGATAGTGCCCGCTCCATAGCCTCTATGGGCGCCGTATAATCATCGCCACGAGGCAGAATCAGCCTGTCCATAATGGGAGGTATTATACGCCGGTTAAGTTATAGGTTTATGACTTGCGGGAATGCAATACAGCCCAACTAAGGGCTGCTATCAAGATCATTAAAACCGAGTAGAAGCCGACTTCGCCGTAGAGTTCGATCTTGTAGCCTTCGTTAAAGTTAAGCACAAAATAGGCTACAGCTGTTGTGGTGTAGGCGGCCACGCTCAGTACGGCTGTTGCAAAGATAGCACTGCGACTCTTAAGCACAGCAGCAACAATAATTGGCACAGCATATAGCATTACGGCCCGCGCTGCCATGCCACGCTGTATATAGACATTGAATGACGCCGCGGCTATATCGGCCAAAATAAGAGTAAATATCAGCTTTTTATATAGCGCGTTGTCGCCAGCTTTGCCTCGGGCCAAATACCAAACACCAGTCGTTACCACCAGTAGAATTGCCGTCATAACCCAGCGACGTAGCACAACTTCCGGGTTTATTAGCTTCCAGGCGTCATACATAACAATCTGCCCAGCGAATAAGGCGACATATAGAAAATGGAGTCGAGCCACCCGTAGGGTGCCTAGCCTTAAATCATTCCGTGTACTCTGTTGCGACATTAGGGCCATTCAAGCATGCCGCTTATGCTAATGTCAATGACGGTGGACTACAACCTGTCGAGTTGAACCATCTCCTGGTCAGTTAATTTAATGTCTAGGGTGCCTAGGTTTTGGTCAACGTGAGATTTATCTGTGGACTTAGGGACGGGTAGAGTGCCTTTGGCTAAGCACCAAGCCAAGGCAACCTGGTATGGAGTCGCATTATGGGCTTTAGCTACTTCAATAACTACTGAGTTATCAATAATGCCCTTAACCAATGGTGTGTGGGCCACAATTTTTATATTGTTTTCGGTGCAATACTTACGGAAGGCTTCGTCGACCTCGTCTTTATAAAGAACGTTGTAGTGCATTTGGTTAGCCATAACCGGATGTTTGCTCGAAGCCGCCGTCTCACTCATATCATCAACCGTGAAGTTACTGACGCCAAAGTGTCGCACCAGACCGGCATCGATTAGGTCATTGATTTGTGGAATAGCTTCGCGCCACGGGGCATCAAACCAAGGTGCGTGTATGTAAAGCAGGTCCAAGTAATCAGTGCCGAGCCGTTCTAGCATTGCCTCGACAGCCGGCCGTACTTTGCCTATGCCCACGTTTGTCTTCCAGACCTTCGATGCTACGAACAAATCTTCACGTTTTGCGCCTTTGATGGCTGCGCCAACCGCTGTCTCGGCTTCACCACTGCCATACATTTCGGCCGTGTCTATGTGATTCTGACCTTTTGATAAAGAGTATTGTAATGCCGGCACATCTGCCTCAGATACTGTCCATGTACCCACACCAATAGGATGAATTTCCATCCCCGATTTTGTTTGCATATTGAGTATTATATACGATCATCATATTCACAAAGGTTCCACAAACCGTTTGGAGGCGCTAAACTGTAATAAATGGAAGTTACGTCAAAACAGATATTGCGGACTTATGTCACGCTGACATTGCTGTCTACCTTTGCCTCGTCCTTTATTTGGGGCATAAATACCCTTTTCTTACTGAGTGCGGGATTGAGCATTACCCAAGCGTTTGCCGCCAATGCTTTCTTTACAGTTGGTCAAGTGTTGTTTGAGATTCCAACTGGTGTGGTTGCCGATACAATTGGGCGGCGTGCATCATATCTACTCGGCTCAGCCACCTTATTCGTTTCTACTCTTTTTTACCTATATTTATGGAACATACACGGCGCCTTCTGGCTGTGGGCTTTATCGTCGGCCCTGCTTGGCCTGGGCTTTACCTTCTTTTCGGGTGCTACCGAAGCCTGGCTGGTCGACGCTTTGCACTATACAAAGTACCAAAAAGGTCTAGACCACGCCTTCTCGCGTGGTCAGATTGCCGGTGGCATAGCCATGCTGACCGGCACCGTTTTAGGTGGTGTGGTAGCACAGGCGACCAATCTAGGTGTGCCCTATATTATGCGAGCCGCAGCTTTAGCTATTACATTCGTTGCAACATTTTTACTAATGAAAGATGTCGGTTTTGCACCGCGCAAACGTGTAACCGTGGCAAAAGAGATGAAACGTATTCTCAAGGCTTCATTTGACCATGGTTTACGAAAACGCCCCGTACGTTGGGTCATGCTAGCAGCTCCTTTTGGTGCTGGCGTCAGTTTTTACGCCTTCTACGCCATGCAACCATATTTGCTTGAGCTCTACGGCAAAACGGGTTCATATGCCATTGCGGGCCTAGCTGCCGCTATTGTGGCCGGCGCTCAGATAGTAGGTGGGCTGAGTGTGCGTTGGGTGCGCAAGCTCTTTAAATTACGCACTTCTGTTTTAGTTTTTGCCAGTGTAGCTAGTTCTATAGCTCTGGTGGCTATTGGTCTGGCAACCAATTTCTACGTGGTGTTAGTTCTGCTAGTAATTTGGGGCATTATCTTTGCAGCTAGCCAGCCAGTTCGCCAGGCTTACCTAAACGGACTAATTCCATCCAGCGAGCGTGCTACAGTTTTATCATCCGATAACCTATTAGCCTCAACTGGCGCCGTAGTCGTACAACCGGCGCTGGGCAAGGCAGCCGACGTCTGGAGCTATGGCGCTTCCTACATAATTGGTGGTCTAGTCTATCTGTTGGCTGTGCCCTTTTTGTTAATGGCCAAGAAAGAACAACCGGTCTCTGACCCCATAAACTACCAAATGTCTTCTGACGCTCTAACCGAACCGGCGGCCGACCCAATCGCAGATTAATTATTCTAATTCTCTAATTCGAGGATGATCCAAACCGTAATAATGCGCCAGTTCGTGCCAAAGCGTGTGGCGAATGGCTTCTTGCAGTTGCTCAACCGTAAAGACGTGCATAGATAAAGGGTTTTTAAAAAGAGTAATTTTATCTGGTAGCATCATTACTTGGCCTTGCCGTCGCGGTAATGGAACTCCTTCGTATAATCCATAAAGTGTCTGGCCATCAACTAAGTGTAGCTGTGTGCGCTGCTCTGGCGAAGGTTCGTCTTCAACCACAATCGCAACATTTTTAACCTTTTCAAATTGTTTTGGCAGACTGTCCATAGCCTGGGTCACTAGCTTATGAAACTGCTGATCTGACACATCTATCATCACCCTAGTATACTTTAGGCATGGAACCGCTTGCAGAAAGATCGAGACCAAAGACTCTCAACGACGTCGTTGGCCAGGAACACTTGGTGGCTGGGGGCAAAATCATCCGCGAAATGATTGCCAAACAACAACCAACCAGTTTAATTTTCTGGGGGCCGCCTGGAAGCGGTAAGACTACACTGGCACGTATTATTGCCCGGGAAACCGGTGCTCAGTTCATTGAAATCAGTGCCGTTACAGCAGGCAAAGCTGACGTAGTTAAGGTCGTAGAACAAGCCAAAGGCAACCAAAGACTTGGCGAGCAGACCATATTATTTGTTGACGAAATACATAGATTTAACAAAGCCCAACAAGACGCCTTCTTACCGCATGTTGAAAATGGCACTATTATTTTAATTGGCGCCACCACAGAGAACCCAAGCTTTGAGGTTATAAACCCGCTGCTAAGTCGTTCCCGTGTGCTGGTGCTGGAACCTCTTAACAAAAAAGAAATCACCAGCATTATTAAAAAGGCTGCGAAGGCCGAGAAGTTAAGTGCAAAGCGACTTCCGGCAAAAAGCGTTGACTTGCTGGCAGAATTGTCGGGCGGTGATGCCCGGGTGGCGCTTGGAAATTTGGAATTGGCATTACAACTAAACAAGGGTGTCATTACGCCTGAGATTATTGAAACGGCTGCCCAGAAACGGCTGCCAGGTTACGACAAAAAAGGCGAATACCACTACAACGTAATTAGCGCCTTCATTAAATCAATGCGTGGTAGCGACGCCAACGCAACCCTCTATTACATGGCAAGAATGCTACAAGCCGGAGAGGATCCGAAGTTTATTGCCAGACGTATGGTCATTTTTGCATCTGAAGACGTTGGCATTGCCGCCTCACCTGCTCTCAATCTGGCCGTGGCTACATTTGAAGCCGTCGAACGGATTGGTTTGCCAGAATGCCAGTACAACTTATTCCACTGCGCGTTAGTGTTGGCTAAGTGTAAGAAGTCAAGAGTAGTGGCTGACGCTATGAACAAGGCCATCAATGCCGCTAGAGATTACCCTGAAGCGCCGGTGCCACTGCATTTACGTAATGCGCCAACCAAACTGATGAAAGAACTCGGTTATCAACAAGGTACTAAATGGGAGGCTGGTTTTAAGCACCCCAAAGGTTTCTTACCCGACGAACTACAAGACTTCAGTGTCTTTTAATAGAACTACACGACTGCCTGAAGGTAAGGTCTGATCTTCTATAAGATTTTCAAGCATTCCATAATCTCTAAGCAGAGATGGTACGCCGTATAAAAGATCGTTCGTCGTGGGTGCAGCTTCAGGTAAAAGCCATAGAAAATCTTCGTGTTCGTTCGGATCGAGCACTACATCAATGGTATTTGGAGCGGTTGCCTTATAGGTAGTCATATGAACAGAACCATGCGGCATGTGTATTTCATGTCTACCAATTAAGCTGAGCGAAGTGGGGCTAATACCGGTTTCTTCAAATACTTCTCGTTTGATGGCTTGTTCGGTAGTCTCACCGGATTCTATACGACCACCAGGAAAACCATACTTACCGCCACCCAGATCCTTTGAATGACGCTTCAGCAACAGCACTTCGCCGCGCTCATTGACTAAAACGCAGCAGACAATTGGTAAGAGATAGTCATTGCCCCATGCTTTTAAGCGTTTTTTCATGGGGTTAGTATATCAATGAGTTAAAGCGAGTATATAGGACGAAAGTGACTAAAGGCGGAGTGCAACCGGATCGGCCTTAAGCGGACCCGCGTGTAGCGGTCACTTTTTCCTATTTGCGAGCGACTTGCTCCCAGGGGAGGTCCTTGGCACCAAAGTGGCCATAGGCACTTGTCTGCAAGTAAATGGGTCGGCGTAAATCAAGTCCGT
>CAZSHK010000007.1:0-3245 GCA_964606965.1 uncultured Candidatus Saccharibacteria bacterium | reverse complement strand
AAGTGGCCATAGGCACTTGTCTGCAAGTAAATGGGTCGGCGTAAATCAAGTCCGTTAATTATGCCGGCTACTGAAGTGTCCAATAGCTTGTCTTTTAAAGCATATAGTTCTTCGTCGCTGGCAGTCGCTGTACCAAACGTATCAATTGTCTGCATTAGCGGCTGCGGCTGCCCGATCACGTAGGCTAAACCAACTTCACATTTCTTGGCGTAACCGGCAGCAACAATGTTCTTAGCAATATAACGCGCTGCGTATGCGCCCGAGCGGTCGACTTTGCTCGGATCTTTACCGGAGAATGCGCCACCGCCAACCCGAGCGTAACCACCATAGCCATCAACCACAATTTTGCGGCCAGTTAAGCCAGCATCGGATTCAGGACCTGGTATGTGCCACAAGCCAGTGCCGTTAATGACAATGCTACTATCTTTGGGCAAAGCCAATTTATAACGCTCCAGAATAGGTTTTATGACGTATTCGATGACGCCTTGGCGCACGTCTTCGGCTGAGGTCTTTTCGTCATGAGCCACCGCTGCAACCAGTTTTTCAATCGCCACTGGCTTACCGTCCTCATAACGGATAGTTACCTGCGACTTGCCGTCAGGGCGCAGAAAATCCAGTTTTTTCTGTTCGCGTACTTCGTCGATTTGCCTGGTTAGAGAATGTGCTAGTGTGATAGGCATCGGCATGAGTTCGGGTGTTTCATCGCAAGCAAAACCAAACATCATACCTTGGTCACCGGCGCCCTCGTCGTCCTCAACTCCCATAGCAATCTCTGGTGATTGTTGGTGAATGTCGTTACTAAATTCTGATTCCTGGCTGAACCCCCAGGCGGGGACGGTGTAGCCAAGTCGCTGGACTGTGTCACGGGCAATTTTTTCAAAATTAAGATCAGACTTGGTTTTAATTTCACCAAAGAGAGCTATTTTATTAGCGCCTGCCACAGTCTCGATACCGGTGTGGCTTTGCGGATCACCTGCCAGTGCGGCGTCTACGATTGCGTCACTGATGGCATCACATATCTTGTCCGGATGGCCAGCACACACTGACTCGGAGGTAAATAATGAACTGCCCTTATGTTTAATTGCTGTTTGGCCCATATAAAAATATCCTTTCCCGCTACTGGTGAAAGGATATCAATTGCAAAATATCTTTCCGGCCAAGCGGTCTAGTTGAAGCACCTTGCATAGTAGGTTGCCGGCAGGTCATAGAGCTAGGTCTCTAACTGCACTCTTTATATTTCGGATTGTTAAAACCTGTCTATTGTAGCATAACGAACCATTTGTCATTTCAACGCTGTTAAGTAAAGGTGGTTTCGGAGTACAATGGTAATAGTTTAAGGAAAGGTGCAAGTCCGTGGACAACTCTAAGCAAGCAGGTCTGATGTTGGGCAGTCCGGCTTTTGCGAACAATACAGCTATGCCGCTACAGTTCAGCTGCCGGGGCAAAAATGTAAATCCGCCGTTAGTGATTAGCAATGCACCGACTGGCACAAAAAGCCTGGTCCTAATTTTGCATGACCCTGATGCGGTGGGTGATGACTTCGCACATTGGTTGCTTTGGAATATTCCGGCAGATACTTCTCAAATTGCTGAAAATAGCACACCCAGCGGCAGTATTAGCGGTACAAACGATGCTGACAAAACCGGCTACATGGGCGCCTGCCCACCGCCAGGTACCGGTACACACCGTTACATGTTTGAACTTTACGCAATTAATAACATTCTAAAATTGCCGGATACTACAAAACGCCCTGTGCTAGAACAGGCCATAGAAAAACATATTCTCGGGCACTTTACGCTTACTGGCCTATTCAGCGCCGAGAGCTCCTGAACTACGCACCACCCCAGCCTGCCGTCCAGGTTAACTGAACGCACCGCTGGTGTTCTTGGCCTCTGGCGTGGCGGTGTCGCCTAGCTCCAGTACTCCTTCAACGTATCATCTATACGTTTCAGTCCGTGCTTCGCCGGCTCCTAGCCAGAGACTCAAGTGCGTAGCTCAGATGATTTTCTTTGTCGCCATTTTGGCAGAACTTTTTTAAAGAATAAATTTACTCCACTGTAAGCAACCAGCGCATATAAAATGCCAATTATTACATCTATGGCGTAGTGCTCGGCCGCATACACAGTACCGAACCATATTAAGGCAGGATGTATCCATGCCAACCAACGCCACTTCGTTTTAAAAAGTTTGGTCATGAATAAAGCAAAGAGTAGTGAGTAGGCGGCATGCAGACTAGGTACAGCCGCTACAGGATTTGGCGCAATCTTGCTGTAGAGACTAGGAAAATCATGAACACCCAGTGCGCCCCAAATCCATCCCGAAACATGAACGACTGGTGCAATTATACCTTTGTCACTGGCCAGCCATGGTGGTGCTGCTGGAAATAATAGAAATGTCAGGAAGCCCATAAACGAAACGGTTAGGTAAGTTGTTATTACCCGCCAGTACTCTTTTTCCCGTGTTTGCCACACCAAAACGGCTAGAGCAAAAGGCAGCACAAAGTGTAGAGCGTAAGCGGCATAAAAAACAAAGTCATACCAGCTAACGTGTCCCTGCCAAAGCAGATTTTGAAGCAAATGCGTTGGTAGGTGCCCAAAAAACAAAAATTTATCGGCGGCTGGCATGAAAGTATAGTTGGTATGAGAGTTTAAATGCGGCACTAAACCGCGAAACGACTCATAGACAATTAATAAAGCTACAAATGGCACAAAACGCTTCAGAAATTCTCTGGCTTGGCCAAGCGCCATGAACACTAGTGTCAAAAAGACTAGAATTTTGTCTGGTGTTGGAAAGCTGGGATTGGCTACGAAGACAACTACAAATGCCCCTGTCCCAAGCACACCAAGTAGACGCCATAGGTTAAATTTCACCTACTTATAATAAGCTATGCGCGCGGCAATTCGATAAATTCGCGATAGAATTCATCAATCTGCTGCAACTCACGCAGATCAGATACTTTAACGGTTCGCTTTGTAAGCCCCCGCAAGGAACGACGCATGTACTTAAATCTAAGTCCAGCCCGCTTCCTCTTTACAAACGTAGCGTTCTCTCTCATTTCACGCTACCTCCCTTACCTGGTACTTCGTATTATGAATTATATTTAAGTGTAGGCGTTGTTAATGGTCACGCTTTAATTGTGATATTCATCACACATCGACAAACTATGTACTTCAAGATATAATCACCGAAGTTATTGGGGAGTGGCCAAGTGGTAAGGCACCAGGTTCTGGTCCTGGCATTCGGGG
>CAZSHK010000006.1:25069-30397 GCA_964606965.1 uncultured Candidatus Saccharibacteria bacterium | reverse complement strand
GTACTCTGGCGCTTTTTAATTTCGCTTAAGCGCGGCATAAAAGCTTGGGCAGCACCTTCCAAGCCCAGCACCTTAAGCGCGCCGATCAGCACATATAACTCATCAAGCTGATGAGCAGCAAGTTGTCTAATATCTTCGGCATTTTTAAAATAAAACTCTACCTTATCAACTAACCACTTTTCCTGGGCTGGCTTAATGGCATTGCTTTTGAGCTGTGTCGTAGAAGCTGGTGTTGTCGGTTCAAGTGAGCGTGCCGAATGCTCTCGCTTCTGCAAATGTCCCCGCTTAACCAAATTGTTTACATGTAGTGCTACTGTTGCTACCGAGTTGTAGTTGAGCCCCTTCATAATTTCGCGGTAGCTGGGGCTATAACCGTGTTCGGAAATAAACGCTTCGATAAAAGCCAATAATTCTTTTTGCTTCTTTGTAGGACGGATAGATTTGGCTGGTTCTGTGACGGCTTCCTGTTTCATTCCTAACCTCCAACTTTTCGGTATCCACTGTGGCCATGGGCACGGTGAGCCGCAATACGCGAAACTGTTACGCTGGACAGTCGACGTTTTTTAAACTTATCCGGGAAGACCCAGAAGCGATACCATAGATAATTCCAAACCGTGAAGAAGCCACTGGAGATAAATTGCCCAAACTTAGGCGCAATGCCAACGCCATTGAGCGCTAACAAAATGTAATAGTTTAAGACAAAATCGATCAGTGTAATAACAATGTAACGAGTTGTGACTTCGGTTTTATGCTTGGCCAGTTTGGGATTTTTAAATACCCAGAAACGTTGCAAAATATAGTTTGCAGTCCAGCCAGCCACGTTGCTGACAATTGTTGCCCACCATAAACTCCAACCCAAGCCGTTATAAAAGAAAAGTAGCAAAAAATAGCCAACCCAGAAATAAACGCCGCCGCTAATTAGGTATTCAACAAATCGGGTAACTTCACGCTTCTTCTGTGCCATTATGCTTTCGCTTTTTGTTTAGTATAGCAGGTGCCGCTAGGGCTATTCCGGCCAGGCCCCACCAAATATAAGCCAACGTATCGTCTACCCAGGCATGGGTGGTCATGCTTATAAACGTTAGACCTACCAAACTGGCGGTCAGCGCCAGACTAAGAGTCGTCTGTCTAATCGCCCACAATCGAACAAATAACATTACAGTTATTAGGCAAAAAAGAGCCAGGCCGACAAGCCCTGTTTCTTGGCCGATTTGTAGATAATAATTTTCAGAGATACGGGGTGTGTCTTCAGTATTCCTTAGTGAAGCCGGGCCAGCACTACCAATACCATCACCCAGCGGTTGATGAATAATGTCACTAATTCCATTTTTAAGACCGCTGGCCCGCTGGGCATTAGAACTCTGGGCAGCAGTCGACCGCGGTGATGAATGAAAAACTAAATTTTGAACTACATAGCTGTTGCGTAGCGCTAACAGACTTCCACAGATCACCATCACTGCTAGAACGCCAATAATAAGAGCTGTCCGCCAAAGCCGCCGCGGCAAGTATGCCACCATCATAACGACCACTGAAAACATTAGCCCAAGCCAGGCAGCTCGCGAATAAGTAGCATAGAGTGTGGCAAGCCCGGCTGCCAATAAAGCTACCAATTCAGCTTGGTGTCGTTTTTCCAGTAGCAACAAGCTAAGTATTAAGCACATTACTACTACTAGATAGGCACCGAAAGGATTTGGTCCGCGTAGAGTTGATTGTACTCGGGCAAAGTCTGGCCGGTTATCAACACTTTGATAGGGCGTTATGGTCTGTTGACTGTAGCCAATGTGACGCAACACATCTTTTGGCAGTATGCTGAACTGCAAAAGACCAAAACCAATTACCAAGGTTGCCGGAATCAACACCAGTTTGCGCCATGGCAACTGATAATTACGTTGCTTGAGACTAGTCAGTAAATAAGTTAGTCCAAAAAAGCCAATAAGCCTTAAATTTACCAATAAGCCATAGATAATTGCATCAGTGGAAACCCGCTCACCCAGCAGACCATAGACTGCCATCAGTAAGCTATAGCCTACGTATACACTCATAGCTAATAGTAATTTGTCACGAATTAGTATCCGTACGGCTGTGCGATTTTTTAACAAATAGCCAATAAGTAGTAGGCCTAATCCGGTTAGGGCAAATTCTTTCCATATTTTTAGAAAATCAAAGTGTTTAAATGATGAAGCCGCCCAGACGCTCAGTGGTGCATAAAAAGGCGCAATAATAAAAATAGCAGCTGTTCCAAAATAGAGCACACTGACAACCCGATTTGCACCGCCTCGCACGTTTTTATCACTATTCATAGATGTTATAGTTAAGTATAGCCTATGAAGAACAACTCGTCGTTGCTGTATAACCTTCTGCTGTTAATCGGCGACTTTCTGGCCCTGCTACTGGCTTTTGTATTTGCCTATGTGCTACGTGTTAGCCTTGGCTTAACACCGGGCGCTAGACTAATTGTGCACCCCGTGCATGCCACTACTTACTTTCGAATTTTTGTACTCTTAGTGCCCTTTTGGATTATCATTTTTGCGCTACTGGGCTTATATAACAGTTCTATTTACGAAAAACGGTTCAGCGAAGCTGGCCGTTTGTTAATGGGCTCTTTTATTGGGTTACTCTTTGTTATAAGTTATGCTTTCTTCTCAAACGAACTTATTTTTCCAGCTAAGCTAGTACCGGTTTATGGTTTTGTTTTGGCCTTTCTATTTCTAGTGCTCTTCCGCACTATCGCTCGCTTTATACGTAGCACGCTTTTTCGCTACAACATTGGCATTACTAATATATTAATTGTTGGCGATACCAAAATTACCCGCGAACTAGTTGATAGCCTAGAAGATACTCACAAATCGGGTTATCGAATTGTCGGTGTGGTCGGCGGTGAACATCATTTGCCACCAGACATTAATCCACCACTCTTTGAAAGCTTTGCCGAAGCTTTGGACAAGATAGGCTCTGGCCGCATTCACTCAATTGTGCAGACCGAGCTCTACACATCAAGCGAAAAGAACAATGAGATTTTGACAGCTGCCCAGCAAAGTCATATCGCCTATCGCTTTGTGCCTGGTAATACTGAACTCTTTGTTGGCAATTTGCAGGTGGAGCTTTTCCGCTCGGCTGTGCCGGTCGTAGCCGTTCACCAGACCGCTTTGATTGGCTGGGGGCGAATTGTAAAGCGGTTGTTTGATTTAATTGTTGCTTTGTCTATTTTGGTAGTAGCTTCGCCAATACTACTTATTGTGATTGCACTAGAGATATTTAGCGGTGGTGATGTGTTCTTACGCCAAAAACGCTTGACCCGTTTCAATCAGACGTTTCGTGTGTTTAAATTCCGAACTCACATCAAAAAATATAATGGGCTTTTGCCAGAAGAAGCTTTTACCAAAATGGGCAAGCCCGAGCTGCTTAGACAGTACCGCGACAATGGTGATTTTTTGCCTAATGATCCCCGGGTTTCCAGGTTAGGACGTTTGCTGCGTAAGACCAGTCTGGATGAGTTGCCGCAGATTTTTAACGTCATTAAAGGCGACTTGAGCTTAGTAGGTCCGCGTGCACTAGTACCAGATGAACTAGAACAGTACGCCAAGCGGCATACCATTTTAAGCGTAAAATCCGGTATTACCGGACTAGCTCAAGTTTCCGGGCGCAAGAGTATTAGTTTTGATGAGCGCCGTAAGTTGGATATGTACTACGTTCAAAACTGGAGTTTTTGGCTAGATCTAGTGATTCTTATTAAGACAATACGCGTAATTCTGACCGGTGAAGGAGCCCAGTAGGCAATGCCTACTGTTAACGGCCCCCTGGTTGCTTCGGCCAGCCATAAAAACATGGTTGAGCTGAAAGTGGCAATTGTGCACGACTGGCTCATTCACGGGGGCGCCGAAAGAGTCGTCCAGGAGTTACATAAAATGTTTCCTGAAGCGCCAATTTATACGTCATATTGCGCGCCAGATGTCCGGCCCCGTTATAACGGTAAGGTCCGCACCGGTGTCTTACAGCATTGGCCGTTTTCACGCTTACGCAAGTTTATACCAGTGCTGCGTATTTGGTGGTTTAGCCGCCTAAAACTCAAAGGTTACGATCTAGTTATCAGTAGTTCAGGTGCCGAAGCTAAAGGTATTAAAGTTCCTGAAGGCACCCTGCATATCAATTATTGTCACGCGCCGACTCATTATTATTGGAAACGTTTTGATGCCTACATGAAAAATCCCGGCTTTGGCGCTCTAGATCCACTGGCCCGCTTTGGCCTTCGACTACTTATAGCACCATTGCGCAGGTGGGATAAAAAGGCTGCTCTTCGTCCCGATTTTATGATTGCTAATTCTTCGTTCATTAAATCAGAGATTAAAAAATACTATGGTCGCGATTCTGTTGTGATTCATCCGCCAGTTGATGTCGAACGTTTTATGGTGAAAGGCCCGCCAAAACCACGTCGTGGTTTTGTAACGGCTGGACGGCAAACACCTTATAAGCGTTTTGACCTAGCCGTTAAAGCCTGTAACGATTTGGGTAAACACCTCACCGTTATCGGCAATGGCCCCGAACACGACAAGTTGTGCGAGTTAGCCGGTCCCAAAACTGTAACCTTTCTAACGACAGTAACCGATGAACAAATGCCTTTAGATTTTCAGAAAGCGTTGGCCTTTATTTTCCCGACAGAGGCCGAGGACTTTGGCGTAACGCCTGTTGAAGCCATGGCGGCTGGTACGCCAGTAATTGCCTTTAATGCCGGTGGACCGTTGGATTATGTCATTCCGGGCAAAACCGGTGAATTTTACGAGACTCAATCAGTCGGCGCCCTTAAACAGGTTCTGCAAAATTTTAATCCCAGTAAATATGACCCTATTAATATTGCCCGACATGCCCAAAATTTTAGGCCGGCCGTATTCCGCGAAAAAATAACGCAGCTAATTGAGGAGAGGCTATGAAAAAAGTATTGGTCACGGGTGGCGCTGGTTATATTGGTTCACACACCGTTGTGGCATTGCACGAGGCTGGTCTACCGGCCGTTATTATCGACAACTTCAGCAATTCTGAAGCCAGTGTATTGGATGGTCTGAAAAGCATAACCGGCCAGTCAGTACCTTTTTATGAAGGCAATTACCAGGATCCAAAATTATTAGCCAAGGTCTTTCAAGACCACGACATCAACAGTGTCATTCACTTTGCAGCCTATAAAGCAGTTGGCGAGTCAGTCGCCGAACCGCTTAAGTACTATCAGAATAATGTTGCCGGTTTAACTGTCTTATTGGAAATAATGGCAGCTAAAAAAATTGAAAACTTAGTCTTTTCTTCCTCCTGCACGGTTTACGGTGAGCCAGACAAGCTACC
>CAZSHK010000006.1:23102-24969 GCA_964606965.1 uncultured Candidatus Saccharibacteria bacterium | reverse complement strand
AAAGCCCACGTCGCCTCACTAAAACACCTTGCCACCCAAGAGGCCGGTTATTACGACATTTTCAATCTTGGTTCCGGTAAGGGGAGCACTGTGTTGGAAGTGATTAATACTTTTGAGAAAGTGACCGGACAAAAAGTACCATACGAAGTAGGACCGCGCAGGCCTGGCGATGTCGTAAAAGTTTATGCCAATGTCGATAAAGCTCGTGACGTGCTTGGCTGGAAAACAGAACTCAGCTTAGCTGACGCTCTAAAAGATGACTGGCGCTGGCAACAAACGCTTACTTAATAACGTGTAGCATGGTTTCAATTGCTAGGGCTGTTTCTTGCCAGTGGGAGATTTCGATGCAGTCAATGCCCATGGCTTTGACTGGGTAGTCATTGCCACCCTCTATCAAGCGGTCACCAATAAACAAAATGTCGGATTTTTTCAGCTTGAATCGATCCATCAGTTTCTGCATGCCGTAGCCTTTATCAATGCCGGGCCGTGTAATGTCTACCGATGTACCGCCGCCAACCCGGACCTCGAATTCTGGAATCAATTCAGCCACATAGTTGCGCAGCTTCTGTTTCTTACTGGTGTCTGGGTCCCACTGCTCTTTAAGTTCCACGCCCTCCAGACCAAGGTGATCAACTATATCCTGCCCCAGTGCCGAGAAAGTAATTTGGCTGCCGCGGTCTTCAACTGTGTCGCCGTAGGTCTTTTTTTCGCGGTAGCCCAGAGCATCAATACCCTGGTTCAAGGCCTTAATAATTTTCTGTTTTTGGGCAGGCGAAAAATCTTCGGCATATATTATTTTCCAGGTTTTCTTGGCGTGATCATAACGGTAATAACGCGTGCCGCAAGTTGGCATAATGTGTAATTTATCTAGCAGTTCCGGCTCGGCTCTTAAATTATTAAGTAGCTGTTTCTCAAATTGCTCAAACTTACCACCAGACATAACACAAACTTGGAACTTTTCTAGCAGCTGCGCCAGCAGTTCACCCATCCTGTCTGGTAAGGGCGATTTGCTGGGGCTGAGTGTGCCGTCTAAATCAAACGCAATAACCTTTTTCATTCGACTTCATGACCAGTGGCTTGGTTGATGCGAGTTGATGAATCGGCTTTGTGGTTACCGCCGACACCGTACATCATTTTGATGCCATACTCCGCACAGATTCCGGTTTCCGGCACCACTTTGGCGGAGCTTCTATCGCCACCATTAGCAAAAATAAGTTCATCATTAGGATGCTCTTTGGCAATTATGCGTAGGGTTTCAATGACAGGTGGTTCCCGATCAATACAAAGTACAGCGTCATCAACATGTTTGAGGGCACTTATTAGGCGTAGACGATTGCTTTCGTCCAGTATAATTTTGCCCTTTTTGATTTTTTGCTGGACATCATTATTGACAATGACAATCAGTTTATCGCCTAGCTCAGATGCTTCCTCGATCATATCCAGATGGCCGCCGTGCAGCGGGTTAAAGAAACCACTCAATATAACTATTTTCATGCACACCTATGATAGCAAATCATGCTTTTCGGGGGTGTAATTTTACAAATTCCTTGATGTAGTCCATCACGTCTAGGGTGGTGTCCCAGCCCAATTCCTCCCGTGCTTTGGTTGGCATGTGGCTGGTGCCGGCTCGGCCGGAGTAGCCTTCAATATATTCAATTGGGCCGCCAAAAGCCTTAGCAATATCTACGACCGACAGCGCCTTGGTGTTGTAAAGCGTATAGCCATCGCCCTGGCCTTTTTGGCCAACTAAAATAATGCCCCTCGCCAAATCTTTTACATAGGTAAAGTTGCGTTTCTGGGTACCGGGTTTTACGACCGTCATTGGCTGGCCTTTTAGGTAAGCCTTCTCGAACTTTGCAATCAACGA
>CAZSHK010000006.1:0-23002 GCA_964606965.1 uncultured Candidatus Saccharibacteria bacterium | reverse complement strand
CGACCGTCATTGGCTGGCCTTTTAGGTAAGCCTTCTCGAACTTTGCAATCAACGATGCGTATATGCCCAGCCCATTCTCGCGCGGACCAAAGGCGTTATAGAAGTAACAAATAGCATAAGGCAGGCCGTACCAACGGCCATAATCGTTAATAAGATCAACGTTGACAGCTTTAGTAAATGAATATGGGTTCTGGTGGCGGCCATCACCTTCAATCGCAAACTTAGTACTGGACGCTGCATAGACTAACTTGCCGACGCCGCGCTGACGGCAAAATTCCACCACTGCAAATGTGCCAGCAATATTCATATCGTAAACGGTGGCGGGCTCGTGGAAAGACGGCGCAATCCGGGCATATTCACCCAAGTGGTAAATAATATCCGGGGCTTCGGGTACTAATCTATCGATGTCTTTAGTGTGACCGTGTCGGTATTCAGCGCCTTTAATTTCGTTCTTGCGACTACCGTTGAAGTAATTATCAAGACAAATTATACGGTTATCTTTGTCTTCCAATAATTGCTCAATAAGGTGTGAGCCAATATGGCCTGCTCCACCAGTTACTAAAATTAGTTTAGACATAGCTGTTCGCCGTAATCACCTGCTCATAATAACAAAAGCTAATTCGATACTAGGCTACTTGCGGAGATGATGAATGAGAATTATAATTTGATACCTAAAAAGCAACCCTGTTAATTGAAATGCTTGTGCATTTATGACATAATCACTAGCGATAATTGGTAAAATAAAGACATGGCTAAATCACGAAGAAATTGGCACCGCCTCTTAAAACCTCTACTCATTTTGTTAGCAGTCATAATCTTGATTATTGGTTTTTCGTATATCCTTAAGGCTCGGCAGCCCAAAAGTGGCTCAATCAAAAGTACTTCCCCATCAACACAAACAGATTCCACCAGCCAACAAAGTGACAAACAGACACCCTCAACAGGTGGTTCTGAAGGTAGTTCACCAGATACAAGCTCGACCAAAGCCAACGGCCCAAGTTCTGGTGCTAGCCTTCAGCAGCCCAGCGGACAATTCGTAAGCAATCACCATCCAGGCAAAGATGACGCACCGACAGCTGAGCAGTCTGTCTGTAACACTACGCCTGGGGCTAAGTGTATGATTACCTTCAAAAAGGGAGATACCACCAAAACATTGGAAGCCAAAACAGCTGATAGTAATGGTAATGTAATCTGGAATTGGGACACTAAGGACGCTGGCTTTACTAGTGGTTCGTGGACCATTACTGCTACCGCAACCCTGAATGGTCAGAGCTTATCAGCCCAAGATACGCAAAACCTGGAAGTACCATAATGAAACACATATCAAAGCTTGTTGGCCTAATGCTGTTCTTGTTACTTGGTTTGGTACTTCTGTTTGGCGGCCAAGCCAGAGCAGTTACTGTTAACCACAACAATTTAATTGACGACGGAGTATTTGATAACGTAAATACCTTAAGTGCCGGTCAAATAGATGCTTGGTTAAATAATAACTTCCCTAATAGTTGTATTAGCACAAATCATGGCTTTGAAGCGCGTGAGCCCTCTGGCTATAGCCCAGGCGGCAATTTTACATATGGTGGTTTTGTGTCAGCTGGCCAAGTTATTGCCCGTTCTGCTCAAGTTTATGGCATTAATCCTCAAGTACTACTTGTAACTCTAGAGAAAGAGCAAAGCCTTATTACAGGGCGTAACAATTTTAGTGGCTATTGCAACAATGGCGATGAACATAAATATGCCGCGGCAGTTGGTTATGGCTGTCCGGACAGCGGCACCACCTATAACTGGTCAGGTGTCAGTTTATATAGGCGCAATGGAGTCGAACATACCGAGACTGGCACTACTTGTGTTAATACTGCAGCAAAAGCCGGTTTCTCTCAGCAAGTCATTCGCGCCGCCTGGCTACTCAAGTTTGGGGAGCAGCGTTCAAAGGGCAACACCAGCTGGGCCGTTATAAACGGCAGCTGGAATAATTCTGACGATCCACAGACATGTTACGGCGGACCAATGACACAAGGTTACCGTAAACGCTGTTCTAGCGATTCTTCAGCGGTTTATTATGACGGCTATATAAGCATAGATGGGTCTAGTACACATATGGACACCGGTGGCACATCTGCCCTCTATTGGTATACGCCGCACTTTCATGGCAATGAAGTTTTTGTAACACTATTTACTAGCTGGTTTGGTTCGCCTTTTATCCTGTCCAATGGCGCGCCCGGCAAGGGAGGCAATTCTACCTCATCGTGGGCGCCAGGTCGTTTAGATATCTTTGCCCAAGGCGTAAACGGTAGTGGTCCAAATATGTATCACAAGTGGTGGGGTGGCGCCAGCTGGGTTGGTTGGGAAGTAACACCCGCTGGCAGTGACCGCATAACCTCAGCACCGGCAGCTATTAGCTGGAATACTCAACGAATAGATGTTTTTGCGCGTGGTGCAAGCGGTGATTTAGCGCATGCTAATTACGACACCGGCTGGAGCAGTAGTTGGGAAACTCTGGGGGGCCAAATTGTTGGTGCACCAACCGTATCTTCGTGGCAACAAGGCCGAATGGATATTTTTGTTCAAGGCACTTCAGCTAGCGGTCCTAATATGTTTCATAAGTGGTTATCAAACTTTAAATGGTTTGACTGGGAACAGACGCCAGTTGGCAATAACCACATAACTTCGGCACCAACTGCTGTCAGCTGGGCTTCAGGACGCATTGACGTTTTCGCACGCGGCGAAAGTGGAGAATTGCTACATTGCTGGTTTGATGGCAGTTGGCATAACTGGGAGTCGCTGGGTGGCCAAATTGTTGGTGCACCTACGGTTACTTCGTGGTCACCGGGTCGTTTAGATATCTTTGCTCAAGGCGTAAACGGCAGTGGTCCAAATATGTATCACAAGTGGTGGTCCGATAACAGGTGGTTCAACTGGGAATTAGCACCAGTAGGCAATTCTAGAATTTCTGGTGCACCAACCGCTGTCAGCTGGGGTTCGGGGCGCATAGATATCTTTGCACGGGGTGAAGGTGGCGACCAACTGCATTCTTGGTTCAGCGGCGGAAACTGGGCTAGTTGGGAATCGCTCGGCGGTGTAATAGCACCTTGATCTAAGTTATTTAGATCTATTATGTGTGTTGATTTTTATCCAACGCTGAAGTCGGTCAGCCAATACAATATAGCTTAGTGGCAAAAATGGTAGGTAGAAAATAATGCTGGTTATATGGGTATGAATTACAGAAAACTTATAACCCAGCACAAACCAACTAAGGCTGCCTATAAGAGCAAAAAGAGTAATTGCTAATAGAGGATCTTCGTAGGCAAAGCTGGTTCCCCTTTTTCTAAATGCACTAATAGAAAGTACAGACACGAAGATAATAAAGGTGCCGATACTTGATGCAAACACGCTGAAAGGAAAGCGCCAGTCTATGGGCCACGTTACCGCAGGGCTAGCCATATATTGATAGAGAACTACCAGATTTTGTACAGCTTTATCGATTATAGAAGTACCGGTAAACCGCGTTATATGAAATGTTTTATCCATAAACTCGAAATCTACAGGCTTAAGGACTTTTAGTTCGTCTATGATGGCATGTCCGATGTCTACATCAGGAACTGCTCCAAAACTGCGGGCCTTTACCTGCGCAAAAATAGTTTTCAAAGCTAGCGAAGTAGACCCAACCTGGTGTGAGGCTTGTGCTACATTAACCCCAAAAGCCAGTACGAATCCCGTAAATACTGCTGCCAGCCCAAGACTTAAACGTTTAATAATGATGGACCAGTTACTTTTTAGATTCAGCTCGTACCATAATATTGGGCAAACTGCAGCGATGGCTAAAGTACTGGTGAATTCGTAACCAGCTAAAAACTTCAAAGCGCAAAGTAGCCCCAAAATAGCGTAAAACCAACCAGGCTTATTTCTGAAGCGTTCATAAAACATAAAACCAAATAAGATTGGTGCCAGAAATAGCGGCATTAACCAAAATATCGAATGCGAAAAAAGCACTAACCAGGGTGATAGCGACAACAAAGCAATCACTAAAACTTTATAGCCCTGCCTAAGTTTATTGCCCAACTTTCCTATCAGCACTGCTAGCATAAGAGCACTTAATGTAGCCCATATTAATTTAATTCCTTGGATGTATACGACTTGCAGCTGATGCTTTTTGGGGTAGAAGTTTCCTAATGCCCAAAATGGTAAACCAGACTGAGAAAAATATGGACCTGCCTTTTTACAATTATCGTTAGTGTTTTGCAGTAATAGACCGGTGTAAGCCCCAGCTCCTAGACGCTGCTGACATTCATAAGAATTCAACACTAGGCCTTCGGCATCTGATTGGAAGTTCTTAAAAGTACCGGCCGGCACAGTTGCTAAAATATTAATGGAAAAGGACAAAATTAAAAAAATTGTAGCCAGAGCAAAATAGGGTTCTCTGGTAATTTTGACCCAGACTTTTCTTACGTAATTGATCACTTAAATTAGATTATATATTAATCAAGCATTAACTAAGTACCGTATGCTCTAGTAACTAGCTAGCCAACTACGAATCTTGTCGCGCCAGATTGAGTCAACCGCTCGAAGATAGGTGTAGGGCGGTGTTGTCCGTGCACTTTCCAGTAAGCTGCTTAGCTCTTCTAGGCTTTCGACTTTTGACAGCTGACCAGTTTTGGCCTCAAAATACCAGATTCGATTGAGTGGAACTAGTTGGTTGGCTTGGTGCATAAACATTAATTGTCCATCTTTGATTTGCAGCTCACCACGATTAATGCGCTCAGGCGAAAGCGATATGCCTTGGATACCCTTAGCATCACTTAAAACAGCCAGCGAGTTACCCCAGTCCAGTACTTCATCACTATAGATAGTTTCGTTATCGAAATTCTTTGCCGTATAAGTCGGAGCATCTGCCAGAACAAACATTCCAGTTTGATTAATCTTGTTAATCTGCGGTACCACCTGTGCCTGCAACTGGCGCCGCTGCGTACTGGCTTGGACATAGTTATTTTTCTGGATCATAAAACTTGATAGATAAGCTGCAAACATAAAGACAGCAATTATTAGTGTTAAACGATTTTTATATAAGCTTTTATGCCAAAAATAACCGGCAGCCAAAGCCACTAAAATTGAGGATGCCACTAAGCCACGATTATTATAGCCGACTAATGTCGGTGAAGAAACGGCTATGAAATGTATGAAGGCTACCCCTAGAAAAGACAGACCAATCCCTATCCATAACCATTGCCAATTTGAACGCCCTTTTACCGTTTTAGGCTTGCTGGCTACGAAGACTGCGCTTACGCTCAAGGCTGCTAGGACCAAAATTTCTGCTGCTGTGCGAACGCCAGCAGAGTGCAACCGCATGGCGCCTTTTACGCCAAAGTTAGCCAACCCCATTGTCATTAAGTAGGTGTCATTTAGCAGTGTCCGTACGCCGAAATCATACAGCCCGGATTGAACGTCCTGAATTCTAACTTTAGATATGTAGTGATAATAATGTAGAACAATTACGTCTTGGTAGAACACTATTATCGCCAAGACTACAATTATGGGTAGAATAAATTTCCTAAAATAGGCCCACCAATAGCCGCGGCCAAGTTTTGCTTTACCGATTACCAGCGGCCAAATAGCCGATAGGCCAAATAACGGCAAACTGGACTCATAGAATAGTAGCCCTAGCAGCATAAAGCCGTAGCAGCCCCACCAGTATTTTTTGTTATTACTTTCTAAGTACTTATCAAGCAGAAAAAATGAGACAGCCCAGATCAAAAAGGTGAATGAGCCAATTGCCTGCATGCCTGGTGAAAATATTGTGGTAGTTGAGAGGGTTGGAATAGCTGCCACAAACAAAAATGGGGTGGCAAATCTCAGACCAAATCGTTTACTCAGTACAAGAAACATCAAGATAACACCGCCCAGCCATGCCAATACATCTGCAACAATGTAGCCGGGTGCCCAAGCATGAAATAGATTGGAATTTACAGAATAATATAAAGAGGCTAGGGGCCTGTCAGGGTAACCGGGCCAAAAACATTTAAAAGAGTTTGTCAGTCCAGGACAGGCTTTAGAAAGATTAGCTACGGCCCAGTCGTCGTATTGTAAGCCTCCCTTGATGATAAACGGTACGTAAATGATCGCTGCGAATACTATGAAAAGCAAAAGAATAAGGCGCATTGGTCTTTGCCGCCATTCTTTTTCTAGTCGTTTGAATTTAATCATGTGCTCTTTTTTTGGTTAGTCTCTCTCAGTTTGCCTGACTCGTAGTATTCTTTTTCTTCACCAACTTTTTCAATATCATAGCGCTTGCCCTCTATGATGCTTTTTGCGGCCAATATGCCCATTTCTAATGAATGGTCCTGGTTGTTATAGCGAAAACGTCCTGGCCGGCCAATGTAATACAAGTTCTTGAAGCCGTCTAAGTATTTCTTAACAGGACCTAGGAACTTCTTGTAGTTCACGTCGTACACTGGGTAAACATTCTTGGCCCTCATTACGTAGTGTTTGCGCACATCGCGGCGTTTGAAGAAGTTTATTTTTTCAAAATAACTTAGAACTAGCTCATAGAGTTCCTTATCCGTCATGTTCCAGTGTTCGTCACCTTCAAAGCAGAAAATTTCTACAAACAGTGAGGTTTTACCGGGTGGTGACATTTTTTTGCTGAAGTTTCTCATCTCGCTGACGCGGGCAATTGGTGTGCTTCGATCCGGAAAGTAAATCCATTGATCGGTTGTGATGGACTTTTTATTTAACGTCATAAATACATAGACCTGGTTGCGGTAACGCAGCTTGCTATTGGCCCGAATAATATTTTGTGGAGGCTGCGGATTCATTAATTTAATGAATTGTGGCAGTGGTACTGTTTCTACTAAATTTTTGAAAGTTACTTTGGTTTCGCCGTCTGGTCCTTCCAGAACAACGTCTTTTATGCGGCCGCGGCTATGATTGATTTTGATTGGGCTGGTATTTAGTAAAACCTGGTAGCCCTTTTCTTTTAGTCGTTTGACAATAGTCTCATAAATTAAACCGGTGCCTGTTTCTGGGTAGTAGAAGTTATCGACCAATGTCTTGGGTTTGTTTTTAGATTGCATTCCAAGCGAGCGCCGGATGGCGTCGCGCGCCAGGCTTGTCAGGCTAAGTCCTTTAATTCTCTGCCCTGCCCAGTCAGCATGAATAGTGTTAGCCGGGATGCCCCAGATTTTTTCGGTGTAGTTAATCATGTTGAATTCGCCCAACGTGCGACCAAAATTAGCCACTACGTAGTCATCAAAGTTCTTTACCGGTTTTTTGAGCCAGCCATAGCGGATTTTGGCCAGGCCATAATCAAACATAATGTGTGATGATTTAATAAGTCCAAGATTGCGCAGGGCTTGCGCAGCATTGACTGGATAGTCATAAAACTTGCCGTCAATATACTGCCGCGTCTGACGGTTTACAGTTATCCATTGTTCGTTCAGCAGATCTTCAATAAAGTCATACAGGTACGGATTTTTGGAAAAAAAACGGTGCGGGCCGTTATCGGTCAAGAAAACATCTTTGCCCTCTTTAAAGCGGTATGTCTTTGCCAGCCCACCGACCTTTGACTGTTGTTCCACGACAACAAATTTTTTGCCAGCTTTCATTAGCTCCATGGCGGCTGCTAGCCCAGCTGGGCCGGCACCAATTATTAAGGTGTCTGTCTCAATTTTCTGGGGCACTCGCACTCCTCAATCCACCATCTGATTTAGTAATCGTTGACTTCCTAGTATAGGACTTTTTTGCGCATTAGAAAATTCCAGAAGAAAACCAGTATTACGGCAATTAGTTTTGCTATGCGATAGTCAAAACTCAGCCACTCGACTAAGCCGGCAATTATAAGCAAATTAAGCGCTAGACCAACACCGCAGATAACTACAAAGATGGCAAATTCTATGTGCTTTGATGCTAATTGGCGCTTAGTAAAGACCCATCTGACACTCAGTATATAGTTAACGACTACGCCGGCCAGAAAACCTAATGTTGCGGCTACTAAGTAGTTGATTCCAAGTTTTTCTTTTGTAAAAACAAGAGTCGAAAAATCAACAATAAGCGCTATGACCGAAACTATAAGACTGCGGGTTAGTTCTATTGTTGGGCTGCTATTAGGCTGCAGACTAAGCGTGTCTTTAACAGTTTTCCAACTCCACATTGAACCGCGTGTTAATACACTCTTAACTTTGCCGCCGGCAGGGGACTTACCCTCGTTCGTCATTTCATATAGTGTATCAGGCCAGCTTTTAATCAAGAATCGAATTTCATTTGGTCGTAGCGACCATCGGGAACGCCAACCAGCACTGGTGCTTCAAACTGGAAATTATTAGATTTTAGCCAATATATCCCTGGGTTTGTGCCGTTATAGTTTTGAATAGCCAGCAGATCTTTATCACCATCTTTATCTAAATCGGCTGGTACAAATTTTGTATCAGTCCAGCGTAATTCACCGGGAGCCGACCATAATGACACACTGCTATAACTACTGCCGCCATCCGATAAGTAGACACTTAAGTTAGGCGCCGTATCAGAACGTTTAGTACTAGCCAACAGGTCGCTCTTGCCATCTCCACTAAAGTCAGCAGAAGTAAATTTAGCATCTTCATATTTGATACCCGGTACTGCGGTTAGTATAGGTGACTCAAAATTCTGACCGTTAGACTTAAGCCAATAAATGAAAGGTTCGGTTCTGCCGTCGTGCTTAGCGACTGCATATAAGTCAACTTTACCATCGCCATCTTTGTCTCCGGGTAGGAAATTTGAATCGATAAAGGGCACATCAGTCCCAGTAGCGCCCCAATATTCCAGGCCGCCCAACCAATTCTGTAGTGAGCGGAAAACGAACATATTAGTCCCGACGTCTTCACGCTTGCTGAAGGCAATAATGTCGTCGTAGCCATCTCCTGTCACGTCACCAACGGCCCAGCGAGTATTACGGCCTATAATCGATGGTGTGCCGACATGCTGAGGAGATTCAAATGAGCCGCCATTAGAGCGCTGCCAGAAAATATTCGGACTATTATCACCTGCATTATTAGAAATTGAAATTAAATCATCCTTATTATCGCCATCAATATCGGCTGTCAGATTTATCGAATCCGCATACCATACCATGTCACTTGGGGGTGTTGCCCAAAGTTCGCCTCCACCTAGCCAACCACTGCCACGAAAAACCTGTTCATTTTGAGCGGGATCCGAGCGCGCACTAGCGGCGAATAAGTCATCAAATTGATCACCGTTAAAATCAGCCGCTTTGGTAGTTTCCGACCTCGCATATACTACAGAAGCTGTTGAAGTAGTTGTGCTGTTAGTCCAATTTATGCCAGTGCCATTTATGTCAATGTAATGGTCAGCGCGTACCCAGCGGTCATTGCGAAAATTGCCATCAAGTCGTTGGTTATATTCACTAACCCGTGCATTGCCATTACCGTCAACTTCTTCTACAAAGGCTACGTGCATGCTGTCCCAGATAGCCAGGTCGCCCGATTCGGGAGAATTATCTACTGTGTAGCCTCTACTGCGAGCACGGTCATCCCAGGTATCGGCATTACCCCAGCCAGCTAGGTTCACACCGAATTCTTTGGCCGCCCGCCAGGCAGCATACGAAGTGCAGTTTCTTAGATCGTAGCCCCATTGGTCCCGGTAAGACCAGCCTCCAAGTGTTTCACCATTACAATCATAAGCATCGCCGCGTGAATCGCAGGCACTTTTACTGGTATAGCCCCAAGTAATATTGTCATAAGCTGGTGGTTGTGGAATGTGCTGAGCGTCTGCCCAGGGATAGCCACCTGTATCGGCGGAAGCAACGTTATCCTCCGCGGCAATTGTTTCTTGGACCATAGCGCCAATAGTGCCACTAATCATTACTAACGCACTCAAGCTAACTCTACCAACTATTTGTTTGAATCGCTTAACCGGTTGTGTTTCTTGAGCAATATCACTCAAGCCCTCAATGTTTCTCATTGGGTGGTACCCTCCTTGTTTGGCCCACCCAATTAGTTTCTAATGTGAGCTAGGGATTCTTTTCAAGCTTTTCTAATGCTTGCGCCAGCCTTTCTTGCACTTCAGCGGCTTCCCGCTGTTTTTCGCTGGCTTGCGTATCGCAAGCCTGTACACCTTTACGTTGTCCATAATAGAAGTTATCTATGGTTATTGTCCCAAAGCCGCTTTTTTGGGTACGGAAAACTGATATGGGAGCGCAGTTATCTAAATCAATTGTGTTACTAAGGATTTCATAGGCTTCAAACTCCTGACTATCAAGTTTTTGGTAATATAGATTGTCTTCAAGACCAGCCGGAATTGGGAAGCGGACATTCCATTCTTTGATAACCAAATACTTGGTGGTTTGTTTGGCCGTCTGACCAGTTGTTCGTGCTTCTAAAGACTTTGAATAGATTGTACCGGCTTGCTGATCGTTGTGTTGCAGATGATCATGCATCAACCAAGCTCCGACTCCCAGAATAATTATAATTCCGACAAGTAAGGCTTTCTTCATACTGCACCTTCCATTTGGTGGCAGCATACAAAGTCGTTCTGGTTCGAGGCAAGCATGAGCATAAAACTTCTGTGGAAAGGTTGCGGAAAAGTTCTGCTTCAGATGTGGGAAACTGCTGCTTTAAAGATGCGGCGACACCCCTGTTCGTGCTATACTTTTGCTACATTTCATGGATAAAAGCGCCAAGATATTTGTAGCCGGCCATACCGGACTTGTGGGCAGTGCAATATTACGGGCACTGCAAGCTCAAGGCCATACCAACTTTGCTCTTAAGACATCTGACGAGGTGGATTTAAGAGATGAAGCCGCTACCGAAGCGTTCTTTGCCTCCGAAAAACCGGAATACGTCTTCCTTGCCGCCGCTAAAGTAGGCGGCATTATGGCCAACAATATTTACCGCGCCGATTTTATCTACGACAATTTAAGAATTCAAAATAGTGTTATAGGCGCCAGCTACCGCCACGGCGTCAAGAAATTATTGTTTCTGGGCAGCACCTGTATTTACCCCAAAGAAGCGCCGCAACCCATGACAGAAGACGCTCTATTGACCAGCCCGCTGGAATACACTAACGAACCTTATGCTATTGCTAAAATTGCTGGCATTAAAACTATAGAGAGTTTTAATATCCAATACGGCACGAATTACCTATCAGTGATGCCAACAAACCTATACGGCGTGAATGACAATTTTGATCTGGAAAAATCGCATGTTATGCCGGCCCTTATCCGCAAAACCTTCCTATGTAAGTGGTTGGAAGATAAAAACTATGAAAAGATTGCCAAAAACCTTGGGCTGGACATAAGCGACGAATCAACAGTGCTAACAGCTCTAAGTAAATACGGCATTGAGAAGCGCGACGGCGGGGTGGTCTTGAAAGTTTGGGGAACCGGTAAACCGCGACGAGAATTCTTACATGTCGACGACATGGCTGAAGCTTGTGTGTTTGTGATGAACAACGTCAACTTCAAAGATGTTGCCAAAGGCCCCGAAATTCGTAATACACACCTGAACGTCGGTACAGGCAGCGACCTTACTATTGATGAATTGGCCCATATGATTAAAGATGTCGTTGGTTTTACGGGCGAGATCGAATTTGACACAAGTAAACCCGATGGAACCATGCGAAAATTAATAAGTGTTGATAAAATAAACGCTCTGGGCTGGAAACATAAGATAGATTTACCAACCGGCTTAGAGCGAACTATTAAATGGTACCAAGAGCAAAATGCGTAGTTTAAGCAACGAAATAGTCATAACGCCTAATCAGCACCGTAGCATAAGCCTTAAAGAACTTTGGCTTTACCGAGAGCTACTATATTTCTTTGCCTGGCGTGACATCAAAGTACGCTACAAACAGACTATGTTGGGCGCCGGTTGGGCTATTCTGCAGCCGCTCCTGGCCGCCGGTATTTTTACACTGTTTTTTAACCGCGTAGCCGGCATTAGTTCTGGCTCCAACAACATACCCTACCCGATCTTTGCTTACCTAGGCTTAATGTACTGGAACGTTTTTGCCAGCGCATTAAACACTGTTAGTAATTCCCTGCTCAGTAACACCGGCGTTATAACTAAAATTTACTTTCCCCGTCTGTTACCGCCTTTAGCCGCAACCACATTAAGTGTGGTGGATTTCTTCTTTGCAGGATTGGTTTTTATACTGCTGCCAATTATCTACCGGGTGCCCATGCAGGTTGAGGGCATATTGTTAGTCTTGCCTTCTCTAATCCTAATTTTAGTTTCCGCCCTGGGTGTTGGTCTTTTCTTTGCGGCTCTAAATGTTAAGTACCGTGATATTCGCTCAGCTCTACCCTTTATTACACAAATCTGGTTTTTTGTGACACCGGTAATTTACCCGATAACAATTATTCCCAAACGGTTTCAGATGTACGCCTATCTAAACCCGGCTACTGGAGCAATTAGCAGTGTTAAGGCTGGGTTATTCAATGACCCGGTAAATTGGAAAGGTCTGGCAATTTCGTGGATTAGCGCCCTTGTAATGTTGGCAGTTGGGCTTTGGTACTTTAAGCGCACGGAAAGAAATTTTGTAGATTACATATGAGCAGCATCATCAAAGTTGAAGGCATCAGCAAAAGCTACGATATCAGTCACCAGCAAAAGACTAAATATCATACCATTAAAGATGATGTCGTTCGTGTTCTGAAGAAACCACTTGGCGGGGGCGGCACCCGTGAAGACCACGAAACTTTTTGGGCACTTGATGATGTTTCGTTTGAAGTGAACCAGGGTGAAATTTTCGGCGTGGTCGGTAAAAACGGTTCAGGCAAATCAACGCTACTTAAAATTCTTTCTAGAATCGTAGATCCAACTAAAGGTCGGGTGGAAATGCATGGTCGGGTTGCCAGCTTGCTGGAGGTTGGTACCGGCTTTCATCCGGAACTTACAGGCCGGGAAAATGTCTACTTCAATGGTTCCATGATTGGCATGAGCCGCCAGGAAATTAAGAAACGCTTTAATGAAATTGTGGAATTTTCTGAGGTGGAAAAATTTTTGGATACCCCTGTCAAATATTACTCATCGGGTATGTACGTGCGTCTTGCTTTCGCCGTTGCAGCCCATTTGGAGCCAGACATTTTAATTCTTGATGAGGTGTTGGCAGTCGGTGACTCTGCCTTTCAGAAAAAATCATTCAATAAAATTATTTCTACTATGCAATCAGGTTGTACGGTTATTATTGTCAGTCACGGTGCCGAAAATCTACGCAAGCTGTGCAAACAAGGGATCTTGCTGCAAGACGGCCACATTGCCTCAACCGGCAAAATAGATAAAGTGTTAATGGACTATTCAAATGCCCAAATTGCTCAACTGCCACCAACTTCAACAATATTGAGAGAGGTAATGATCCGTGGCACCCATGTTAAAAACTGGGATAATTTGAAAACCGACTCACCTTTCACTGCCGAGGTGGAATTTGTTATTAAAGAAGACCTTCCTAATTGTCAGGTTAATTTTTACGTTGAGGATAGCGCCGGAAAGGGCGTGTTTCACAAAAAAATTAGCCTAAAGGAAAGTAAAAAAGGTACCTACAAAATTGCGATTGAGCTGCCCCGTTTGTCACTTAACACAGGTTCGTTTTCAACCTGGTTCAAGATTGCAGCTACTAAAGAGTTTGGCGAATACACAGCAGATAGCAGCCGTGAAGTAATTGATGTAACCGGCGTAGATGAGGAACCTTATAGCAACGTAGATATTAATGCCTCGTGGAGCGTACACGAGCCAAAGAGTAAATAGGCCTTTATCGTGAAGTTTAGAAAACGTACAGCACCAACCCCATCGGAGCCCACAAGTTCGCCGGTCGCACCAGGTGATTATGGCCTGGTGTCCTATTCTCAGGAAGGCGAGGATATGGTGCTAAGACGCTTTACCAACAAGGACAAAGGTTTCTATGTTGATATTGGGGCTCATCATCCAGAGCGATTTTCTAATACACTCTACTACTACAAGCTAGGGTGGCGCGGTCTGAATGTTGATGCTGATCCAGACTTAATGACTGACTTTGAGGAAGCACGACCGAACGATATTAATGTAACGGCCGCCATCGGCAATAGTGATAAACCATTAACTTTTTATGTCTTCAATGAACGAGCTATTAACACCTTTGACCACAAACTGGCTAAAGAGCGTACCAAAGTTAAGGGCTGGGAGATAATAGCTGAACGTAAGATTCCAATCATTAGCTTGACGCAATTATTTAAGAAGCACTTGCCCCACCAGCAGCACATTGACTTCCTAGCAGTTGATGTCGAAGGCCATGATCTGGAAGTTCTAAAATCAAACGATTGGTCAAAGTACCGTCCGGACTTTATTTTAGTAGAGGCTTATGGTGTCACAGAACTTCTCAAACTAAATAAAGATCCTATCGTTAAATACTTAGCCGAACAAGATTATGTGCCAATTGCAGGAACCTACTACACTATTATTTTTGCCAATAAGCAGACGTATGACAAACACTAATGTTCCTATAGCGCTGTTCGTTTTTAATCGTGCATCTCAGCTTAAGAAAACTTTGCAGGGACTAAAGGCCAACCACATTGACGAGCTTTACATTTTTACCGACGGCCCCCGCAATAAAGCTGATCTAGCAGGTGTCAAAGAAGTTCGGGAGTTACTTAATAAGATTGACTGGATTAAACCTAAGGTTGTAATTCAGGAAAAGAACTTAGGTCTAAGTGAATCAATTCGCTTTGGGCTTGATAAGTTATTTAAGGATTATGAGCAAGTCATTGTGCTTGAAGATGATATTTACGTGGCGCCTGATTTCTATAGCTACATGAAAGCCGGACTATCAAAATACGCCAACGATGAGTCAGTAGCCTGTATTACAGGGCTGCGCTACCCGTTTAAAAGTAAAGCTCTGGCAGGCTACAAGTATGACGCCTTTTTTACGAGACGCTTTTGTTCGTGGGGCTGGGGTACCTGGCGACGTTTTTGGCAAACGGTTGAATTTGATCCTAAAAAACTTGACCGTAAACTTAAAAGCGGTCGTTTCCACTTAGAAGAAGCTGGTGATGATATGCCAATAATGATAAGGCAGCTGATTAGCGGTCAGGTTCACGGTGCCTGGGATATTAATTGCGGCGCTAGTTTACTAAGTAATCGGCAACGCGTTGTCTGGCCTGCTTTTAATATGGTTATCAACACAGGCTTATTGGAAGGTACTCATGCCAACGGCGAAGCCCCGCCATGGGAATTGAAATGGGAGCAACGCAAACAGAAAGGCGGTTACAAATTTCCGCCTTCAGTAATTAAGAATGAAGAGCTAGATCGTGGATTTCTAAAGTTTTTCTTTTACCACCTTAACCCGCAGGCTAGCGGTCTGGACGAATTAAAATGGCGGCTTAGGCACCCTATTAAAAGAGGTCTCCGCAAAAGATAAATATGAATTTATTCACAAAAAAAGTTAGGCATGCAGGTAGTTATCAAATTATCGATAAACCGCTTAGAATTCTAAATTATGCTGAGTTTTTAAGTGCTAAAAAACCTAAACATGCTCTGCTTAGTTATTTAACTCAGCCTGTATTGAATAAAATAAACGGCGAGCCAACCAGCAAATTTAGTAACGACGGTTTGGCACTTTCGTGGCCAAAAGTTTTGAATCAGCTTGGTTACGAGGTAGATATCATTAATTGGGACGATACAACCTTCAAGTTTCCTAAAGACTATGACTTGGTCGTCAGTCACGGCGCTATAAATTTTACTGAGCTCAATGCCCAGCTAGCCGCGAGCACACCATATATTTATTTCTCTACCGGCAACTACTGGAAATTTCACATTGAACAAGAGGTCAAACGCGCCGCGGATCTAAAAAAACGTCACGGTGTTTCCCTGCCACCGGACCGTCATATTGACTTCCCGGAAGAGGCGGCAAATAAGCGGGCCGATGGCATTATAGTTCTCGGCGACGAATCAATGCGTGCTGTTTATCCATTTGAGCAAGTATTCATTATTAACAATGCCAGCTATCCGGATGATCATTTTGATAAAGTCACCAAAAACTACGCCACCGCTAAGAATAATTTCTTGTTTTTTGCAGGCAGTGGCAACGTGCATAAGGGCCTGGACCTTCTGATTGATGCGTTTCAAGACCTTGAAGAGAATTTATATATAGTGACGGCCCTGGATAAGAATTTCCTGGAGGTGTTCAAAGAGGAACTAAAGTTGCCGAATATACATGTGATTGGTGAGGTCAACATGCGTACACTAGAATTCTATGAAGCCATGGATGCCTGTGCCTACGCTATCTTGCCCTCATGTAGCGAGGGCCAAGCCGGTTCAGTTGTTGAGGCAATGAATCAAGGTCTGATACCAATCGTTTCAAAGGAGACGCGCCTCGACACTACCGGCTATGGTTATATGCTGAAGACGTCAAGCATTGACGAGATTAAAGCGACTGTGCACCAGGCCGCCAGTCAACCGGTTGCTGAAGTAGCACGCCTAGCTAAAACAACTAGAGAGATTGCCAAGCGCGACCACTCACCAGCATACTTTGAGAAGAAATTAGCGGCACACATTACCAAAATTTTGAAAGCTGCGTCGTGAACATAACCGCTTTCTGTCTAGATTGGCACATGACCAACAGTAGCGCTTTTGTGGATATATTAGTCGACCCCTTAAAAACATACGCCGACATTCGGCTTACAGGTTGGGATGGCCTCGCCATCCCAACCGAAGCGTTACGGCAACCCGTATTAATCTTCTGCATGCTACCGCCTAGCGAAGAAATCCTGAAGAATTATAAAGGGCGGCTTATCTGGATACCGATGTGGGACCAGGCCCAGGCTTATGATACCGGCTGGTGGCAATCGCTACCCAAAACCTTACAAGTCGTTGCCTTTTCAGACAAAGTTTATGACCAAGCGAAAGCAGCCAGTCTACCCGTGCTTAAGCTGCAATATTTTTTGAATCCTGCGAATACTGAACAGGCCACCTGGAACAACGGTCGAATATTATACTATTGGAATCGTGTCGGGATGGTGGGTCCAAAATTCTTAGAGCGATTATGCGCAGAATTAGCAGTGGATACACTGCTCTTTAAAGAGGCTCTGGATCCGCGCATTGAGTCGAACAAATATTACAGACTTCCAAAAAAAATGGGTCGAACGGATGTGGTGCAGCTGTCTGTCACAAAAGATCGGGGGGCGTTTTGGGAGTCAATTAAGGCAGCCAATATGGTTCTTGCACCACGGCTGACTGAGGGCGTCGGGCTGGTATACCTTGAAGCCATGAGTCGCGGCTGCGCCGTCCTGGCGCACGACGCGCCCACTATGAACGAATATATAGTAACTCGTAAAAATGGTGTTTTACTGAGTAATACCGCTAATCCGTGGCAGACTAAATTGCATCGGCTAATTGGTAGAAATGGTACTTTGGAAAGTTCTGCCCCTTTTTTACTTAACGACCAACCATGGTCTCAGTTAGCCCGTTTGGATTATGAAAAACTGGGTAACAGAGCTCTCGTAGATCATACCCAAGGGTATCAAACCTGGCATAATTCTCTAAAAGCGTACGCAGACTTTGTTCTAAAGTAATGATTAAACTTTTATAATGGTTATAGAAATAACGAGGCAGTATTAATTTATGAAGGCAGAGCCATTAGTTTCGGTTGTGATCGGCAGCTATAACCGTTTGACCTTTCTGCAAGCCACTATTGATACGGTTCGACAAGAACTAGACGATTTGCCATCTGAAATTTTTGTTATCGACGGTGGCTCTAATGATGGAACGGTTGAATGGCTGGTGGAACAGAAAGATATTATTACAATTCTCCAGCACAATCGTGGTGAATGGAATAGTAAACCAATTGAACGCAAAAGCTGGGGCTATTTTATGAATCTTGGCTTTCGGGCGGCTAGCGGCAAGTACATTTGCATGCTCAGCGATGACTGCCTGGTAGTTCCGGGCGCGATAAAAAATGGCATCGAAGTCGCCGAAAAACAGCTTAATGCAGGCAGGAAACTGGGCGGCGTAGCTTTTTATTGGCGAAATTGGCCGGAGCAGGAAAAGTACTGGGTCGGCTTGGCCTGGGGCGATCGCATGTTTGTAAATCATGGACTATATACCCGTGAAGCGCTGCAAAAAGTCGACTATATCGATGCCGAAGGTCTCTTTTTCTACCACGCTGATGGCGATTTATCCTTGCGCATGTGGGAGGCCGGCTACCCGACAATTGATTCGCCAAATTCCTATATTGAGCACTACTCCGATGCCAATACTGAAGTCCGGGCCAGCAACCTGGAGCGTCAGCAGCAGGATTGGGCGACTTATGAAAAACGCTGGCAGCACCTTGGCAACTCCGAAAAAGACTGGTTGGAAAAAAGCTTTAACGACAAACAGCGGACGGCTAAAAAATACTGGCAGCCGCGAAAGGGCTTGCTTGGGAGATTGCGGCCATGACAAGGAGGTTACATAAATGCTAAGTGAAGTCGGCTTCGATAATTTCATTAAAATTTCGCTGCCTCAGAAAAAAGAGCTATTACAAATTTTTAGTAATAAGCAGCAACTGGTCATTTTTGATATTGGAGCTTGCGAAGGTGAAGATTCTATACGATATATAAAATTATTTCCTAATTCTCGTGTTCATTCCTTTGAGCCGGTACCTTCAAATTTTAAAATTGCTTCAGAAAATATCAGGCGCTTCAATCTCCAGCAGTCCATTGTTCTAAATAAGATTGCATTGAGCGATAAAGAGGGTACGGCCGAGTTGTTTGTAAGTAGCGGCAAGCCTACCGATATTGAACCTCAGCCCAATTGGGATTACGGCAATAAATCCAGCTCTTTACTACCGCCCCAAAAAACCCTTGAGATTGTTCCCTGGCTAAAATTTAAGAAAACTATAAAGATTAAGACCACAACACTTGATGAATATTGTGAATTAAATAAAATTACCACGATAGATATAATCCATATGGATGTGCAGGGGGCAGAACTTTTAGTACTAAAAGGTGGGCCACATATGCTCAAGTCAGTAAAATCTATTTGGCTTGAGGTCGAAGCTGTTGAGCTTTATAAAGACCAACCGCTCAAAAAGGATGTTGAACGCTTCATGAAGAAGACTGGCTTCGTAAAGTTCATCGATACAGTCGACAACGTAGCCGGTGATCAACTGTATGTAAGCAAGGATATTGCCAAAAAATTGAACCTAATAAAAAGAAGAAAATTTAGTGACCGCCTTAAAATTGGTAAACAATGATTAAAAAGCTTATCGAACGCAGACTCATAAAAAATGCGCACCTAATAAATATTTCCCCAGAGAAAAGACCTTTTAACCTTTTCATTCCAGAGAATCAAAAATGGACTTTTTCGGAAAATGATTATTACGAAGAGAATGTGGCGTATTGGCTGGAGACTATATTAAAACGACTGGCTCGGCGAAAGCGGAATTTAATTTTTTATGACATTGGCACAAATTGTGGCTATTACTCACTGCTGGCCAGTCAAAAAGCTACACAGATACATGCCTTTGAGCCATCACAAGAAACACATAAAATTGCCTCTCTTAATCTCCGGAGAAATGGTGTGCGAAACGTGCAATTGCATCAGGTAGCTCTAACAAACAAATCTGGCGAACTCATTTTTCATACATATAGCTCAAGCGGCAATGATTCACTCGTAAAACGTCATATACCAAAAGGGCACGAATTAAAATACGTACAGCACTACAAAGTTACCGCCAATAAATTAGATGCCTATGTGGAAGAGCAAGCTTTACCCCTGCCATCTTTCATTAAAATGGATATAGAGGGTGCCGAATTATTTGCCCTACAAGGTTCTACTAAAACGTTATCTAAAGCTGGCTTACCTCCTGTAATTGTTGAGTATTCAAAAGCTACAAGCGAAGACGCCGGCTACCGACGCGAAGATATTAAGAAGTTGCTGCTGGATCTTGGTTATGCAATATTTGCCACCCATGAAGACAATAAAACTAAAAAACTCATCAGATTAAGTAAAGATGGTGCGAACAAGAAAATCAGCAACCTAGTAGCTGTAGCAAATAGTGATAGTGGCTTAACGTTGCTGGAGCTTTCTTGAAAAAAATTAGCGTTATTATTCCTACTTTTAATCGCAGCGATTATATTGGCCAGGCTGTTAGCAGTGTTCTCGATCAAAACAATCTTGCCTACGAAATTGAGGTTATAGTCGTAGATAATGGCTCAACGGATAATACCGAGAGCGTGCTCAAGAAATTCGGAGATAAAATTATCTACTTAAAAATTCCTGAAGCTGGTCGTCCTTCTATACCCCGTAACGTTGGTATTAATCATGCCACCGGTGATCTGATTGCTTTCCAGGATTCCGACGATATTTGGGCGCCT
Source organism: uncultured Candidatus Saccharibacteria bacterium (assembly GCA_964606965.1). Lineage (GTDB taxonomy): Bacteria > Patescibacteriota > Saccharimonadia > Saccharimonadales > CAYVSP01 > CAZSHK01. Next base: position 2,694 of record CAZSHK010000006.1, on the reverse strand, counting down.
GATAAATTAGTAACGCAGCTAAAGATTTTTGAAGATCCTGAGGCTATCCTTAGCTTTGGCAACGCAGAAGTTATTGATACAGAAGGCAAAAAACTAAATAAGCTGGTCGTCGATCGTAAGGCATTAACTAGGACCATCGACTTTAAGGGTCTGTTAGCTACAAACGCCATTTCTACCTTAACCGTCATTGTGCGCCGTAATGCGCTTGATGAGGTAGGTTTATTCAACGAGGATGAAAAACTTAGGGTCGGTGAAGATTATGATCTATGGTTACGTCTTGCGGCGCGGTTTCCAAAAGGGTTACGCCCGATAGATCGCAGCTTGGCTTTTTATCGCCAGCACAGCTCAAATGTAAGTCACGACAGCGGTGTCGGTTCACTCAAAAACATTCTGGTGGTCTTGAACTCTTTGTGGCGAGTCGATTATCTGAGCCAGGAACAGCGCCAACAGCTGGAACATCGTTTGTTTGAAATTGAAGAAAATTATAGCCGGCTGGCAAATGAAACAGAGCCCAGTAGCCGCCCGACCATTTCTGTGGTCATGTCGGTTTATAACGGTCAGGCATACTTACAGCGCGCCGTCGACAGTATTCTTAGGCAAACCTATAAAGACTTTGAGTTTATTATTATTGAGGACGGTTCTACCGAACCGGTCCTCCAACAGTTGCGCGATATTAAAGATCCGCGGGTGCGGATTATTCCACAGACTAATCACGGACTGGTTTATTCGCTCAATCAGGGTGTTAAGTTAGCGCGCGGTACATTTATTGCCCGGCAGGACAGTGACGACATTTCGGTTCCTGAGCGCTTCAGCAAAGAGCTCGATCTTATTAAAACCGACGAACGTTTAGCGGTTGTCGGCAGTTTTTTTACCTATGTTGATTTAGAGGATAAGCCTTCAATTACTATCGTAATGCCAACTCTGCCAGAAGATTTGCACCTTAGTTTGTTTTACACCAATCCAATAGGGCATGGTACAGCCTTAATTCGCAAACAAGCCCTGGTTGAAGCTGGACTATATAACGATAATTACCATGCAGTCGAAGATTATAATTTGTGGCGTCAACTCGCCCCACATTGGCGTTTTGCTATTGTGCCGGAGAGTCTCTATTTATACAGAATTAATCCCGACAGCATTTCGCATTCCAAGCAATCTACTCAACACGATTCGCGCGACAAAATCGTCAGCGAATTATGGAGTGGGCCAATTCCCTTTTTATCTCCATTAACCATTCGCAAGCATTACAAAACATACAGGCAGTTGCCCAAGTACGCCGCGGATGTGTTGGACGTATATAAAAATATGCTGCATAACGTCGCCTTTGAGTCAGTCCGTCGTAAAAAGTGGCGTACGTTCGTCAGCACCTGGAGTGGTCTTGTTTTAGTAGCACCGCCGCGTGCGCTGCGAGTTCTGGTTGATATTGTTAGCCGGCTTCCGCGGTGGATACTTGCTAAACTAAAAGGGCATAAATCATGAAAATATTGCACTGCGTTGAATCGTATTTTCCGTCCGTCAGCGGCGCGCCTGAAGTGGTGCGTCATATTAGTGAACGAATGGTCAAAGCCGGTCATGACGTAACAGTGGCCACCAGGAAGTTAGCTGACCGTAAAAGTCTTACGCATAACGGCGTTAAGATTGTTGAATTCAATATTCGCCCCACCAGCCAAAACGGTATGAGCACAGTCACCGGTCTGGCCGGCGATTTGAAAAAATATCAGGACTTTCTAGTTAAGAGTGATTTTGATGTAGTGATGACCTACGCCGCCCAGCAGTGGACCACAGATTTGATGCTACCGGTGCTCGACAAAATAAAAGCCAAGAAAGTTATTGTGCCCTGCGGTTATTCGGCGCTGTACGATCCTGCCTACAAGCAGTACTTTAAAGACATGCCGGCTTATTTAGATAAGTTTGATGCCGCCGTCTACCTATCTGACGACTACCGCGACATAAACTTTGCCCTTCAACATAAGCTCCATAACAGCCATTTAATTCCTAATGGAGCTGATGAAAATGAGTTTGCAGATTTACCTACAGCCGCTGAAAAAAAACAAATTAGATCTAAATACGGCATTAAAGGCGTAATGTTAATGACGGTTGCTAATTACACCGGCGAGAAAGGCCATCAGGAACTACTGGCACTGTTTAAGCGTTTACCAGCCCGCGCAACGCTGGTTAGTGCCGGTACAACTGCGCCGGGCCAGGGCAGTTATGATCTTTTCAAAACTCAAGCTGAACGCATTAACAATAACCCCAAGTTTGCCGGTAAACGAGTCGTCATGATTGACGGCACAAGGCGCAGTATGGTTCTGGAACTTTTAAAGGCGGCTGATATATTTGTGTTTTTATCGAACATCGAAGCCAGTCCGCTGGTTCTATATGAAGCCAATGCCGCCGGTCTACCCTTTGTGGCTACTCCGGTCGGCAATAGTGCCGAGATTGCCAACTGGACTGGCGGCGGCGTTATTGTAAAGGCTAGTGATCAGGACAACGGCCGGGTCCGCGCTGATCTTAAAGACGCCCTGTGGCAAGTAGCCCGACTAGTCTATAACCCGCGGCGCCGTAAGTCTTTAGGCAGGACAGGTAGAAAAAGTTGGCAGCAAAAATACACCTGGCAGAAATTAACAGACCAATATCTAAAGCTTTACAGTGACATACTTAAAGGAAAATCATGATTATTGTCAGCCTAAAAGGCGG
>CAZSHK010000005.1:18273-33990 GCA_964606965.1 uncultured Candidatus Saccharibacteria bacterium | reverse complement strand
TGCCAATATACCAATAACCACGATAACGATTAACAGTTCCACAATGGTGAAACCGCGTTGATTTGTTCTAACTTTCATCCTAAGATGCCCACCCTTTCTAAATTGATATGTTTCTTACTTTTTTATTTTTATGTAACGACGTAAGTGTAAGGTTTTTGCTCCCTAAGCACAAGAGGTTTTGATCAGGCTGTGGAAACTTTTGGCAGCGCGCCAAAATAACAGTAAATGCCAATTGTGGCTAAATGTCCTTTTCGAGTGCTCTTCAATGTTGCTTCAGGATTTATAGCTGTCATCGCTCTTACGAATTCATCTTGATATACGGTTGGTATGTAGGTATCAGTTTTAGAAGTAATAAGATGCACAGTTTTATTTTGGAAAGCGCCTATATGGTTAATTGGAGCAATTGGTTGCCAGGCCTCTACAAGCTCTTCTTCAGTACAACCATCATCTTCTAGCTGCCGGCGAATACGTTGCGATCTACTACCCTCCCATACGCATTTTGCTAAGTCGCTGCCGGCGGTAACCATAGTTGCACTGTCAAAGTTCTGAAGCGCCTCTGCTATTAGTGCCAACGCTACACACCCAAGACTGGCACCAATTAAATGTGTTTCATCAAAAGCTCTCTGTACTTTGTCTATATCTTCGGCACCCGTTTCTTGGGCGACATTGAATGATTCAAGAACTTGTTTAACATTGGGCTTTAAGAGCTGGTCATGATATCTATAAGATAACACCGAAAAATCATCTGCAAGCAAGCGTCTTTCCAGCTCCCCATATGCCTTTCCGCCGTTATGCCATGGATGTATCAAAACGGCTAACTTCCTATTTTGGGAAGGATTTCGGAATGTCCGATTAAGTATGGCCCTATTGGGCTTAAAGTCGGGTGTGTCGAGGATGTCACGTTTAATTGCATCGCGACCCATAATATAATCAAGCATCTGTCAGATAGTAAGGTAAGATCAGCGATTTCCAAAGCTTAACAATTTTATGGCGGAGAGGGCGGGATTCGAACCCGCGATGGAGTCACCCCCATACCCGCTTTCCAAGCGAGCGCACTAGGCCAACTATGCGACCTCTCCACAATAACTTCTAGTATACCGAAAATTACTACGTTATTTGCTTGGCGTGAAGTCAAGAATACCGGTAAACTACCTTAACATGTCAGTCATAGATCTTAAAGATGTCAGTAAATTGTACGGCTTCGGCGATGCCACAACTGTGGCGTTGGATGAAATTAACCTAACGATTAATAAAGGTGAGTTTGTGGCTATTATGGGCCCTAGTGGATCGGGCAAAACCACTCTTATGAATATTATTGGGTTATTAGACCGACCGACGCACGGTAACTACGATTTGAATGGCAAATCTGTGGCCCGTTTGCGGGCTAATAAGCGGGCCCGGGCCAGGCGTGACAGAATTGGCTTTGTCTTTCAGTATGCGAGCCTTATACCGCGCCTCAACGTGTTAGAGAACGTAGCATTACCACTTGCCTACAAAGGAGTCTCTCCAGCTAGAAGACTTAAGCAGGCCAGTAATTTGCTTGAAGAGGTTGGTTTGCAAGACCGTGAATATTTTATGCCAAAACAACTCAGCGGCGGTCAGTTGCAACGGGTTGCTATTGCCCGCGCACTTATCAATGAGCCTAGTCTTATTATTGCCGACGAACCTACGGGCAATCTCGATAGCGCCTCTAGTTTGCTGGTTATGGAGCTACTCAGTGATATTCATAAAACTGGTAATACAATTTTGATGGTAACTCACAATCCCGAGCTGACCAGATACGCCAACCGAGTGGTATACATGCACGACGGCAGCATAGTACACGATGAACAAACGGCCATTGGTGAAGTACCACGCCGTGCTCGGAGGCTCATATTTAATGCACTTCGCAATAAGTCTGAAGACGATGACCTGGCTGGGGTTTCTGAACTTATGAAAGCTATTCCTAAGGGTATCAATCAGCGTCGCGCGCCAGTTAAGCCTAAAAAGAGTCGCCGCAAACGCACCAAGCACACAATAAGGAGCAACCATGCTTCTGAACGATAATCTCAAGATGGCCTGGGCTTCACTAAAGAGCGCGCGATGGCGTAGTTTACTTACAATGCTTGGTGTAATCATTGGTGTTGCAGCGGTTATTATTACGGTTAGTTTAAGCGAAGGTCTTAAACGACAAGTCTCACATCAGAGTGGTGGCTTTACCAACCACCTTATTACTGTGCGCCCGGGTCAGACCGTAAAACGTGATAATAACGGTCACGTTGTTGGCGTTAATCTTACGACAGCATTCAATAGTGGTTCACTAAGTGAATCTGATTTTGGGGCAGTAACTAGTTCAGCTGGGGTATCAGACAGTGCCCCTCTAAGTTTGTTACCAGCCAGCTTAGACGTAAATAATCATGTTAACCCTGTAGATATTATTGCCACAACGACTGACTGGCCGGGTTTATTCAATCAAAAGCTAGATTATGGCAGCTTTTGGTCCGGTTCTGATGAAAGTAGTAATGTGGCGGTCTTGGGAAAGCGAGCTGCAGAGTTATTTTTTGGTGACAGTGCTCCGATTGGTCAAGCGTTTAGATTACGCGGCCAGAATTTCCTGGTACGTGGCGTGTTTGAGGAACTGCCGCCAAACCCTTTGCTGCCGACGGTGGATATGAATAACGCTGTCTATATACCTTACGGCACTGCCAAACAAATATTAAACCCGGCGCCAATCGCTTACATAGTGGCAAAAGCCGCAGACTCATCTCAACTAGACGCCACTATCTCAAGAATTAATCTTAACTTAAGCAGTGCTCATGGTGGCCAGCAGGACTTTACAATACTCAGGCAAAGCGAAATAAGCGCCCCAACGACTGCTTTGCTGCATATCGCAACCCAAGTAGTCGTTGGTATTGCCCTGGTTTCGTTAATCCTCGGCGGGGTCGGCATTATGAATATTATGTGGCTGGCGGTAACAGAGCGCACACGTGAAATTGGAATCCGTAAGGCTGTCGGTGCCACCAACCGCCAGATTTTAAACCAGTTCCTAGCAGAAGCTGCAGTGCTTAGCCTAATAGGTGCACTACTTGGCGTACTGACTGCCTACGTAGTTGATTTTGGACTCCAACTACTCACTAGCTTAAAGCCGGCAATCACACCTGGTGTCATTGTCTTATCTGTAGGAGTGGCTGTAAGTATTGGTATGTTATTTGGGATATTACCTGCTATGCAGGCTGCCCGCAAAGACCCCATTGAGGCATTGAGGTATGAATAATGCGAGTACTTTACGGCTCTCAGGCCCGAGGATTACCTGAGTAGATGTTGCCTAAAAGAGGCGTACTTGGTCGCGAGAGCTGTTTGACGACCCCGACCATGTGTCGGGTAGGAGTTCTCGAGCGAGCCTGTTTTAGATCAACAGATACATAAAGTACGACGAATGCCTGGAAGCCGCAAAGTACGAGCTAACGATTGTGTACGAAGCGGGCTACATGGTCCCGGTCTTCTTCTAACCACCAACGGAAACCATCACGGTCAATGAATTGACGTTTTGGAAGTTTCTCAAAATACTGACTAACAGTCATATAAATCCTCAATGATGTATTAATTCTTAAACGCCTGAGGCACGGTTGCCACGGAATAGTCGGACAAAGAATAGGAGTACAACAGCTCCTAATATCGACAGTACCAAGCTGGTCAGGTTGAATCCGGTAATACCGCTGCCGCCTAGCAGGCGGGCAACTCCACCCCCAATTAACGCGCCGACAATACCAACAATAATATTGGCGGCAGCACCTTGCTCGGCATCAGTGTGCATAATCAGTGAGGCTATCCAGCCCGCTAAGGCTCCAAAAATTATCCATAGAATTAATCCCATTTTTGAACTTCTCCTTATTTTCCTTAAATATTAGCCACTAGTGATTACTTTCACTACGAGATATTTCACTTAACCGTATGCAATTTAAAAGTCCGCTGTCAGAGCGGACTTTTAAAACCCAACACAACCCCTACATTAGCTACTGTTTTCGTCGCTGTTTTCTTTCGTTTCCTGTTGCTTGATTTCATTTTGATGCATCTGTTTGAACAGATCATCCAAGTTCACGTCTTCATTTTTTTTGCTATTTTTTGTCATAGTAACTCCTGTTTATCCGCATTGGAGTGTATATAACGCTTATAGTTCCCCACAGCGAGAATTTTCGCTTATTATAATTTTTGCTTAAGATCATGCTAGGTTTTATGGTTTGTTTAAAGTTTAGGCGCGATTGCCTTTATCTTTTTCTATCCTATTGCAAACCTATTTATTTGCGATTAAAGTACGAATAAACAAGGAGGCTCGAGTGATTGGTACAACCCTTAGCGGTGAACTTAGCTGTGGACATATTGTGCAACCTATGGAAAATGACATTCAACTGCGCGCTGAACGTTATTTAGCAGAGGTTGGTGAGGCACCTGCACTCTCAATTATTGCCGGTAATCCGGAACATGGTCCGTCGAAAAAATATATGGGGCTAAAGAAGAGCCTGGGTGAACGCCTAGGTATTCAAGTAGATATTTATAGCCAGTTCGCTGACGTTCATGAAATTCTAGAAAGAATTAAAGCAGAAAATAACAACCCAAGGGTAAATGGCATTATTGTGCAGTTGCCTTTACGGTCTACGGATACTTTATGGGAGGATAGAGTTCTCTCGACAGTTGATTTATCTAAGGACGTTGATGGCTTGGCGGCCGGTTCTTCATTTGTGCCGGCTACGGTCTTAGCTACAGAAATGTGGTTGGACGGTCAAGGAATTGATTGCCTTGAAGAGCCTGTAGTATTAATTGGGCTAGGACGGCTTGTAAATGGTCCGCTCTTTAAATCTCTTAAAAACAAAAGAGCGGCGTCTGTGACAGGCTTCGATAAAAGATCTAACAAGCTGGAGATTATTGAAGGTTTAAACTATGCTCATGTGATTGTCAGTGCAACGGGTCAGCCTGGTGTGCTTACGCCTGAACTATTTGTGCCTGACACTAGTCACAAAGTCTTGGTTGATGTTGGTACCGCCGAAAAAAGCGGCGCGCAATTAGGGGATGTATCTGATGAACTTCGTGCTTACGCAATTGAACGTGGCTGGGCTTTGACTCCTCAAATAGGCGGTATTGGCAAATTAACCGTTCGCACCCTGTTTAGAAATCACATGCAGGCCGCGGAATTTCAGAGAGGAATTACAGGATCTGTTAGCGAGTACCGTTTCCGACTGTCGCTTAATGGAACTAGCAGTCTTCGCGTGCCTGATCCGACTGAAGTTGAACGCGATGAGCAAATACCTATAGACGGCTAAATAGTTCTAACCTTATTACGCGGTTCGAGTGGAAAGCTTCTTTGTTGCTTTGGGTTTTTTGGCATTAGTTTTTAGGGCTTGCCACCACGCTATCATAGCCGCAAGTATGAGTAGTAAAATCCAGAACCATTCCCAGCCACTTATATGTTTAAGACTAGCACCACTACCAAAGACTCTTTGTAGACCGCTTGGCTTTGTGGTATTAGTAGATGAAGTTCCGGTCTGAGTGCCGTTCCCAGCATTATTAGTGGTTCCTGAACCGTTATTTGTCGTAGTGCCAGTAGTATTATATGAAGTCGTGCCTGTTCCTATGGTTGTGCCAGAGGCAGGTTTCGAATCAGCAACTAGCGGGTTCGTACCATTTTGTACTTCTGTACGGTCTGGGACACCATCGCCATCTAGATCTTGGGTTGCTGTCGCACCTATATACCCCAGCTTTTCAACGGCATCGACGTTTACACCTGCTCCAATCACAGAGGATGACAGCCGAACATAACGATAGGCTTTGCCAAAACTAGACCAGTTGTAGGCAAATGTTTGAGTTGAGGAGTTAGCATCTACCGAGACTTGTCGGTTTTCACTGGAGATTACCGTCTGATTTGCGTCTAGAAAATCAACATTCATGGTAACTAGTGCATTAACCTGTCCAAAATATACCTTAAGGCTCTGGGTACCCTCTTCGCCCTCGCCGACATCAAGGGTCAGAATTGAATTTGCTCCAACCATCTGAGTGGTCGTGCCATTTGGTGGACCGACGGCATTGTCAGAATTAATGACACCAGCCGAACTGCTTTTTACAGACTTAGCATAGGGTGTGTAACCGGGTGTGGCGCCGACTGATTTTGTCCATATAAAGAGCGCGGCCAACAATAGCAATAGCCCCGCTAAAAAGTAATAAAACGATTTCTTATAAATGTTTAAATGGAAATACTGACCCTGCATTTTATATCTGTTCCTTCTTTGTTAGTGCTACTTTGATATTTATTTTTCGCTTGTGCTTAAAATATGGTTGGATTATATATTTCACAACACCTTATGCTGTTAGATATCTAACATTTGATCATTCAAATTTGTATGGACTAATGCGCCAAACGTTTGGCATAGAATGAGCGCAAGCTTATCAGTAAGATACTGGCTGGAAAAACAGCGAGGGCTATTAACGGACCAAACATTTTCAGGGCGACAATGAAAATTATCTGAGTTGGAATGTACCACGTAAAGAATGATTTAGCCGATACTTTAAGCCGTGTGTATTCGGCGCCCAAATAGTAGTACGGGAAAACCGTAATTACCAAGAAAGTACTGGAGAGCAATCCGAAAATAAGCACTACAGCTAAGCCTTCCCAGAAAGGACTAGCTAGAGCCAAAGGAATCAGCGAAACAACAGCTGTCATGCTAGTGGCAAACAGAGGGCGGAAACGCGCTTCTAGTGCTTCCACGGCTGCGTCTATTGGATCGGCACCTTGGCGCCGTGCCTGGTTGGCGTAATCCGTCAGCAAAATCGTATTTTTAATGCTCAGTCCGACCAGTGCAAAGAAGCCCAACATGGCAAAGAAACTTATAGCATTGTTGGTGATGCGCAAACCTAGCATGACGCCAAATATACTAAAAGGTATAGCCATAAAGATCAGTAGCGGCTGAAGCAACGAACGGAACTGGAAAGCTAACAATACAAAAATTACAATCAGCAGTATCGGGAAAGCTAAAGCCAGCGTTTTAAAGGAGTCCTGGTTTTCTGATTCCTGACCGATATTGAAGCTGACTGCGTCGGCCGGTAGGTTATAGGTTGCTAGCTTCTCGGCATCGAACTCTTGTTTAACGGCATCCTGTGCCAGCGTGACAAGTGTTGTCGTGTCATTGCCATCGAAGTCTGCGCTTACAGTAACAATGGGCTTGTTGTCGGTGCGTATGTGTTGGTCACGACTGGAAACATTAACGTTACGCATGTGTGCAACTTTACCACTTGGCCGCTTTAGCTCCACTGTTCCCAGGTAGTCAGCCATATCGTCCGCGGCTTTAAAGGCGGCATCGCGGTTGTCGGCAGCAATTTGAACCGTGAAGGCGGCTGACGGCGGACCAAGGTCTACTTGTGCAACAGATGCTTTAGCGGCACTAAAGTCTTTATCGAACCGCTCCTGAAGCTGCTTTACTAAATCCGGCGATGTTACAGCGCGCTTTGAGTAAGGAATGATTTCTACCTGAAGCGAACCACCTTGGGCGCTGCCGCTATTGTAATAAGAGGCTTGTACAAAGTTTGTTCCCAGCACTTCTGCTGTCAAATCATCGGCTTGTTTGGCAATATCTTCAGCTTTGTCAATTTCAGTACCGGGCGGAAAGCTTAAATTAAGCGCAATTCCATTGGTGTCTTTGGTCGGTGGGAATATATTAAATACCACATCCTTGGCTATTATCATCCCGGCCATGAAGAAGCTAAATCCGATGATTATTGCGGTTGTAATGACAACTATTCGTTTACGCCGTGAACCCCTGGCCCAGAGCATGGGTTTAGCAATAAAGGCTGCCAGTTTGGCCTCAAAGCCGGCTGCTACTTCTTTAACCGCTTGTTTGCCCAATTGCTTTTTGCCCAACAATACGAACCGGCTGAAGAATGGAATAAAAATCAGCGCTACAAACAGGCTTATGAGGAGTGCCGAAATAATTGTAACTGGAATGGCTTTGATGAAATCACCCAAGATTCCGCCCACGAATAGTAGTGGTGCAAAACACAGACAGGCTGTAAGGGTAGCGGCTACCATGGCTCGGCTTATTTTTTTGGTGGCCTCCAAAATAACCTCTCGCCGGTCTTTTAAATGGGCTCTGGCCGTGTCGATAGATTCAACCATAATTATGGTGTCATCAACTATCAGGGCGAGGCCCAGAATGAGCGCAAACAGGGTTATTACATTCAACGTATAACCTATTAAGAAGAGCAGGCCCAATGTTATTAAAAGGACCGTCACCATTGATACGACTGTGATTAATGAAGCTCGAACAGCAATAACTATCGAGCCGATAATCAGCACAGCTATTAGACCCTCCAATAACACGCGCTGTAGTTCACTCAGATTGTCTTTAATAGACGGTGCAAAACTGGCACTTACCTGCCCCTCAAAACCTTTAAAGTCAGACTGTTTAGCAAGTTCATCAACGGCATCTCGAACATCCTTATCCAGTTTTATAACATCTGCGCCGTCTGTCGCGGTGACACCTATTAAAACTGAGCCATAGAACTCTGTCTGGCCGCTTTCATGGCTGCCATAACGGTCGAAGTTCTGTTGGACCGTTACTGATTGACCACTAACCGGGTCAGTCACCTGTTGAAACGGATTTTTAACGAAAACGTTCTTCACGTGCGGGATTTTCTTGTTATTAAGGAAAGCGGCAGCTGCTTGGGCTTTCTTAGTTAACGCGGCAGTATCCGATTGGTTGCTTTGATCAAAGAAGGAAATGGCAACATCAATTTTTTCTATGTCGCCGCCGGTGGCCCCGAAATAAGGAACATTGTATTGCAGAAAAGCTGTCTGTGGCAGTGCTTTTTTGTCTTCAACCGTCTTTTTCAGAGAATCGGCAGCTGCTTGGGCGTTCACCCCTTCTTTATATTGAATTTGCGCCGTAAAAAAGTTACTTGCACTGCTGGTTTGAACAGATTTAACTGACGGATCTTGCAGCGCAACATCTGCCAACGGCTTGGCTACAGTGCTATCAACTTTTGCTGAATCATTTACATAATAGGTCCCGGATACAATGGCTATGGGAATATTGACGCTGGGGAAGCCTTCCCTTTTAAGTAAAGTCGTATAGCTTAAAAGTCCGAAAACGACTAAGGTCAACCACAGAAATCCAGTTAGTAGAGGGCGGTCAAAAAAAGCTACCGTTACTTTTGGTAGCAGCTTATCGCGAGGTAATTTTTCGCGCGTGCCGCGGCGTCTCCACATAGTTCCCCTTTAGAAACATCGTAGCAGATATGGTTCATGAAAGGAACTATATCTTATCTGGCAGTTCCGTATTTTGGATGTTTATAAACTAGGACTTGCCGTTAAGATACTTGCTGGCAACACTAAGTGCAAAAGATGGCAAGATGATAAACACAGACACCATCAAACACTTTTGGACAACCTGGTTTAGATCTGATGGGTGTGATCCATCGTCAAAATCAGATGTGAGAACCATTAATATACCAAAGAATCCGAACGCAATGGAGGTGTAGATAAATACGCGTGTAGCTAGTTTTTGCATGCTTCCATTATAACGCAGGAAATTGCATTCTTGGTCCTAACGTTTATTAATCTTAATAATAAATACCAGCGGTAGGTCGAATCTTGATCATGCTTATGTTCTATACTTAACAACTATATTTACAAAAAACAAAATAGATGATACGATTGAACAAACTTATCGAGGAAAACCATGATAACGTATCAAATCGATCGAAAAGCTCTACATAAACTCAATGCTGAGATTCGCGAAATGACACCAGTATTAGCTGAAATTGCCCCAACTCTTCAGACATTAATGGATATAGTGAACCGTCATGCCACAACCATTAATACGCCTGCTATTACTGAATTTCGTAATGATCTGCAAAATGTTTTAACTAAAGCCATTGGACTAACCCGAGCAACAGTTGAAGATACGCAAAAGTTGGTCTCGGTTAGCGAGCAGGCTGGTAAACACCTGGCAGCTATAGAAGAGCACTTTGGTTCAACCTTGCGTGATATTCCTACTAAAAACACTGAAGACTCCATGGTTAGCATCGGTGCTGACACTAACAAGGTAGAACTTTAATGATGAAAAGCGACCCGATTCAGGGAATTTTATTCAACAGCGAACCGACGCATCTACAAGCACGAGCTGCCAAGCGTGCCACACTGCACGATATGGTAACTACCAAACCAACTGTCTTTTTTCAAAAGATTCAAAATATAAAAGTTGCCGGCAAGACTGGCGCCGAACGACTTTCGCGAACTCGCACCAAACTGCGTATCAAATAGTATTTGCTGAAGACAACTAGATAACTTTGTCTTTTAAGTATTCCGGTATCTTTCTGTCCGAACGATGGAGGCAGCCCATCCAGCAACACGGACGGCGCTTGCCTGCCAGCAGTTCTTCGACTGTTCTATTAACGTGTTCATTACGTGTTTCTTGCTTCTTAACTGATATACACCAGCAGATCCACTCGTTTTGGGCTAGAGGTGTTAGATCTTCCCAGCGCTCTAAAGCCGAACTATCAGACTTCAGAGCCTTTTCTAAATCAGCTGGCATTTTATGCGGCAGGTCAACGGCACTTGCTAGTTTCGGCATAGGTTTATTCTACCAAGGTTTTAAATGCCAAAAGCCTACTTTATCGTTGATTATGCTTCATCTCCGCGTGCATCCTCTTGCAATTCAACTTCAGTAAGTCGTGGAGCGCTGCCGTTAACTGGTCCAAAATTGCGGTACAGGTTGCGGGGATTATCTGGGTCGCGATATTTCTTTCTTAGGTGTAGCGGCGGTGTGTAGTCGTATATCTTTACATCATCCCATGCATTTGGCAGAGCATAGGAAGGACAATCGTCGCGTATATTTGTAATGTGTATACCAACAAACGTCTCACGACCACTCCATATAGCTCTATTTGAACGATGTGAGCCATCTAAAACATAGGTCCCATCCACGAAAGTTGTTTCTACTATAGGCGGCACCAGCCCTATCTCGACAGGCTCTCCGTGTTCGTCAAAACTACCTAAAACCAATCCACCTTCCATTTCTAATGGATCATGACCGTCTTTGGCAACCGCTTCAGCAATATCTGATTGCAGAGCTAGATTTTGTCGCTTAACATACAGACTGGTTGTTCTAACCGCAGAAAATGCAAATTTCTCAAGCGCAATCGTCGCATCAGCATATGGATGAACAACTTCTCCCTCGCGTGGAAGTAGCATTTCAACTGACCGGATGCTTACCTCAAGTTCTGGCCAGGAGGTTTCTCGTAAGATATCAATCAAGACATTGCCCTTAAACTTTTTTCATATTAGATCAATGGTTTTACATTGCAAGCATGAGCACAAAAAAACAGTTTCATTCTCATTCTAGATTTAATGCTAAGATTTTGGATTAAAGCTGGGGTTCATCCAGACCGGTTCTAGGCCGTTGCCATCAGGGTCCTGGACCTCATAGCCAAACATCATAGCTTCAGGCACACCCATATCGACTTTGTAGTAGTCTCCCCCGTTTTGTTTGGCTGTATCGGCAAATTGCTGAACCGCCTCTTTGGATTCTAGGGTGAAGGCTAACAATACTCCGCTTGTTTGGGCGGCGTCGACAATTTCTTTATCTTTAATGAACTTCTTATAAAAATCGTACTTAAGTAGCATTACGAAAATTTCGTCTGACCACTTAAGACCGGTGGCGTTTTCGTCAGAAAAATCATTTTGTTTTACAAAACCTAATGCTTCGTAAAAAGCTGTGGCTTTGGCTAGGTCCTGGACGGGTAAATTAACATAAATTTGTTTTGACATAGCTCCCTCCTTGGTTATCCATCCATTATGTCATAGCGCAAAAGCACCTTTCAAACTATTTACAATAAGACTTTTCCATGGTATTAAATAGTTAACTGTTTAAGGAAGGTTTTGCCTTGGAGAAAGTAAGAGTAGGGCTCGCCGGCTGTGGCTTTGCTGGAAATATTCATTCACGCTCATTGCTTCTAGCAAAAGGTTCAACCATATCTCATCAGGTGACGCCGGAACTTGTCGCCGTTGCTGATGTGGATACAGGCCGGGCGCAAATGAATGCCCAGCAGTATGGTTGGGAAAATGTTGAAGATAATTGGCGAGATCTTCTTAAACATGACCTTGATCTAGTAATTGTTGCACTGCCCAATACAGAGCATGTAGCTGTTGTTCGTCAAGCAACAGATGAAGGTGTCGCCGTACTTCTGGAAAAACCTATTGCCGCTACATTCCAGGATGCGCTGGAGGTACAAAGTCTGGGCGAAAAAAATCCCCGAGTTCGCGTGGGTTATGTAAACCGTTTTGTCCCAGCTGTACAGCGGGCAAAAGAATTTATAGACGCAGGCGAGCTTGGTGCTATACGGATGGTGAGGTCAGTTTATTTACTTAATATGCGTCGACCGGATGGTCCTGCTGATTGGCGATTCCGCGAAGAGCTAGCTGGGCATGGAGCATCGGACGATCTCGGTTCGCATCATATTGATTTACTCCAATTTTTGGTAGGCAGCATACATTCGGTCCAAGCAGCCAGTCGCATTTGGGATATTGTTAACGCACCATCCGCAAATAATGACGACGCCATCAACTCGCTAATTAGCTTTGGGAACGGTGCTTTTGGTACATTAAGTGCTTCAAGAACTAGCCCTGGACATCCATTAACTGGCTACGTTGAAATTGATGGAGAAAACGGTGCACTGAGAATTGACAGAGCTTATTTGAATGACCTTTTTATTAGGGATGAGTCCGGAGTTGTAACGCAGAGAAACGTAAGACCGGCAGAACCATTCGGTAATATGTGGGCTTCACCGACAGTCCAAGGCGCCCATCCATATAGCTGGTATGACTGCTTCGCATTCCAAATGGCCGAAATGCTACAAATAGCCGCTGATATACCACTAGAGACTACATGGTCTGCTACGCTCGAGGATGGCATTAACACCATGGCCGTAACCGAAACTATGTTACGAGCAGCTGTGTCGGGTTGTGTAGAAAAAGTTTACGAAGAATAGTGATGGTCAATCTAGCCATTGATGCAGAACAACCAAGAGAGTGGTCATACATGCAAGATGAAGCAGGTATTGTGTATTGTCTTGGTCGGGCGATTGATGCTGAAACTCATGAGGTGACGGCTACCTACTATCGCACAGATAGCGATCTTGCTACAAAGCAAACACTGGACGGCAGAGCTAGGTATAGTCGTTTTATTTATCAGGGCTTGCCAGAGGAGCGTGCGCGCTTGATAACGGTTGAGCGGCCAGACGTTGTAGATAGATTAGATTATCTTACGGCAGAGACAGGAGTAGGGATTTATTTGAAACCAAAATATTTAGATGCGGGCGATAGTCTGCATAGAGAAGTTTCTACTTGGGTTGAGTCCAAAAATCCAAAAGCATATGCATTTCAGAATGCTCTGCAGATAGCTTGCGATGCATTATTAAAAGCCGAAGTCACAATTGACGAACTTTCTTTGTACGGTGCAGCCTCATTTGGCTTAGTAGGCACCACCGATAAAACAGTTGAGGATATTGATATTGTATTCAGTGCTTCGCGAATTAATGAACTGCGAGAGTTGGTTTCTCAACTTCAGACAGGCTTTAGGTGGTCGGATATAGATCCATTTGACCGTTTGGCAGAAAGTCGACAGAAACTTAAAGCTAAGCGCTGGTCTACGTCACAAATAAGGCTTTTAGAACCTCACCCACTCACCATTGACTTAAAGGTTGGTCGACAGCCAGGAGCCGCAAGCCTCTGGGACCTTACGCCAGAAGTTGGTGATATACAGCCCTACGTTGGCGAACTAAGAGTTGTTGATGATACGGAAACATATTGCATGTCGCCAGCGGTGCAATGCGAAGACAAGAATGGAGATGAGAAAATTCTATTACTTGAAGGTTACCAATATATAGGTACCCTGTTAACCGGGGACGTCGTAGAAGTTAATGGTGATGCCTATGCCGATTCGCAGATTATTAAAGTTTCCCAGGCCAGAAACCACGGAATAGTACCTGATTTTCGTAATGTGCCCGTGACATAAAGCTTATTAACAAATAGAATCAAGCGATGGTTAAGAATTGTGAAATTTGTAAGCACTTAGAGACGAACATGGCTAATAATTTAATAGCTACCAAAAAATGGATTGTTAATTTGGCACCAGATCAAGGCTATTTAGGCAGAAGCTATATAACACTTCGCGAGCATAAAGCGAGCTTAAGCGAGTTATCAAGTGAGGAATGGGAGGAATTCACTAATATTGCTCGTCAACTTGAAGTAGCCTGTAAAAGCGCGTTTAGCGCCACACTTTTTAACTGGACCTGTCTACTAAACAACGCATACAGAGACAAGCCATTTAATCCCCACGTACATTGGCATTTTCGTCCAAGATACGAAAGCCCAGTTAAAATTAATGAACTTACGTTTTTAGATCCAGAGTTTGGCTATCATTACGATCGTGAGCAACGCCGAGATGTTGATTTTAAAACTTTCCAAGCTATTTTTGAAAAGCTTAAAAAAGAACTAACTTACAAATAACCCTTTACGAACCGTTTGATAGTCTCTCTTCGTGCCATGATAGTTCTTCATGGCACTACATAGTGATGGAGGTTATAGCTTTATTTAGTCTCAGGTGGCGAAGCAGTCAGAGCTGAGGCCATAGCCTGAACAGTTACTTCATTGGCCAAATCAAAATCCAATGATGTATCTCTAAGAATGAGTTGCGAGCCTTTTTTACCACAGTTGACGTATTTGTAAATTACGCCTGTCGGCACACGGACATTTACGCCTGGCTCCAGGAAGATGTCACATTGCTCACCTGTCGCGAGGTCCGAGAGCACCAGCCTGCCAAAACCATGAAGCGTTTCAATTTCAAATGGATTACCGCCAGTTAGTATGCAGGGATTGGACTCTTCTCGAACATCAAGCAGAACACGATCGTTAACACCACGGCCTTCTTTTTCGACAACATAAGTAATACAGCCTGTCTCATTTTCTTCTATACCTGTTATGGTCTCACCTGTCTCGCAATATATAGCTGGATCGACTAAGTCGGCCTCAAAGTCAGGGTCAAGTTCAGGGTGTTTGGCTAGCAGATCATCTGCCCAGCCTTCAGGTTCAAAAGTAATGCCATAGACGTCATCATCATCTAAGCCTGCTCTCAAAACAATGTCACCCATCTTACCCCTAAGCTTATCGGCTTCAGGTGCATATAACCAATCGTGATCACGAAAAGCGGATAGCGTATCACGTGCTTTCATAAACTGAATAACATGATTCTGCTCAGCCATAAAGCAATAAGATAACATAAAGAATAACAAAAGTCAATAAGACTCATTTCATTTTTCCCGACTGTAACTTCAGTGTATTGAAACCTAGATAGGATCGCTTGGACCAGCAAGTTGAGCTAATCTGTCTCTATATTCTTGAGTAGGGGCAACTACTTTGCATTGTTCTAGTATGGCTTGTCCAATGGGACGTAAACCAGCATGGGCAATGTTTACTTCTGCGAAGGTAAGGTAAGGGTTAACGCGGTTGGCGGCGTTATTCACTTTGGTTATTTCCTCAGATTTACCAATAGTTAATAAATCTGCGGCTACCATAAGCAATGTACCTTCTATGACGGCATGAGGTTCTCCACTGCAAAGAGTTAAAGCGTGAGCGGCCAACTTCCATTTCTGGTCAATCTTGCCGGTTTTAAGTTGAGCTAGAGCATCTTCCGCCAT
>CAZSHK010000005.1:0-18173 GCA_964606965.1 uncultured Candidatus Saccharibacteria bacterium | reverse complement strand
TCCATTTCTGGTCAATCTTGCCGGTTTTAAGTTGAGCTAGAGCATCTTCCGCCATCTCGACGGTTGTGGCTAACTTATCCTGGGGTTTATTAGGTAGAAAACCATCTGTCATAAACTAAAAATACCACATTAGTGGGAATTAGTCAATAATTGGCACACCGTAGTTCTGCTGTCCAGCAGAGGAAGTTAGAACTATACTTAGTTCCACCCAAGTCTAATTAATATCTCAGAGGCTGCTTCTAGAGCTGTTTGGTTATCCGTGTGAACTTGAAAGTCGCCAAACCTCTGTTCATTAGGAAGAGCGTCATACCGATCGACGAGTTTACTTATTTTACGTTGCCAAAATTCATTAGGCTCTCGTTCTTTAATGCGTTGCTTAAGTAGGTCTTTGTTTGCGACTAACTCACAAATAATAAAGTCGTGACAAGGTGTCGCAGCCTTAAGCTTATCCACGTCCTCCTTTGTATCTAGTAATACTGGAAGGATAACTTTAAGGGGAGTTAATTTCTGATAATTCGGCCATAATAATCGAACAGCTTCCCATTTAACGTCTGAATCATTAGTTTCTGGGTAGATTCTTGCTAACTCATCAACATCCAATATTGCATGCGGCACTTCTTTCTCTCTCAACTGCTCAGAAATTTCATTTGCTGTAGTTGTTTTTCCTGACCCAGGAGGGCCGTTTATAACTAAAATTTCCAATTTGTTCATAGCATCATGATACCCCAAACAAAAAACAGAGGAATATTACCTCTGTTATCATTGGTTCTAACTTTGGCTCACCGTAGTGATGGAAGTTAGAAATAAATTAATCGGTAGGAAAAAGGTATGGGTCTAAAAGTTCGATTACTTCCAGCTGCTGTTCTAGGCTAACTTCATTCGGGCCATCGATAATGCTGCCACTTTTTTCTGTAACTACACGAAGTACTCTACCGTCAAGCGTTGGTAAATATGATTCATAAGTCTTGTCGTCTTCAAAATGGACATGACCTGTCAGTATAGTGCCCTGAGTGCCTTCATAGATACTTTCCCTAGGTGCTTCGCCATAAAATTGTGCCCAGACTGTCCTGCCGTCTGGTAAGGGCACCACATCTAAATCATTTCCCCCAACCACTGGCTCAGCTTCTGGACTTGAAGCGCCTGCGTTCATAAACCATTGACTGAAAGGACTTTCAACATAAGACACAAAATTAAAATACCACAAAAGTGGTATTTAGTCAATATTTGGCTCCGGAGGCCGGACTCGAACCGGCAACATTCTCGTTAACAGCGAGACGCTCTACCATTGAGCTACTCCGGAATAAGGGATTTTATAAACTCACGCCCATTACCGGACTTGAGTTGCTTTTCTCGTCTCAGTGCTTCTGAGCGAGTGGGAATAGATTCTTCGTAGATCAACTCCCACTTACCAGGAAATCTTGACGTGTAACTCTTAAAGTAATGATTATTATGAAGTCTTAATCGCTCCTTCAGATCTATGGTTTGACCTATATAGTACTTTTGAGCTTGTTGATTATATATCGCATAAACACAGTACATATATTATCCCGCTCTACCTTCGCTGTACAGCGAAGAGCTACTCCGGAATACAATGGTGGATTATAACTTGCTAACAGGGTTGAAACAAGTTCAACTCAGCCGATCGATTTGGCGTTGTTGATCACGGCGCTTCAGAACTTGACGCTTATCGAACTTGCGCTTACCCCTACCGACGGCAATTCGCAGTTTTATAAAACGGCCGGTTGTTAACAATTCAAGCGGCACAATAGTTTGGCCCTGCTGTTTAGACGCTACTAGATCCTCTATTTCGCGGTGTTTGGCCAGTAGTTTGCGGGTACGTGTTTGCTGCTCCTCTGTAATAGGCAAATTACTGTCGCCCATAATAGCAGCATTGACTAACCATAGCTCATTATCTTTGACGGTAACGTAAGAGCCCTGTAACTGGCCGTGTTTAAGCCGTAAGGCTTTGGTTTCCGGACCAGTCAGTTGAATACCCACTACTAAAGAATCGCCGAGCGCATAGTCGTGGCGCGCCCGTCGGTTAACAATGGCATTACTGGTTTTCTTACGTTTGGCCATAAGCGCTATTTTAAAGCATGCTACATCTTATGTACATAGACAAAATTTGAAATATGTGATATAGTACTATCGTAATGACTGCTGATCGCTTACTGGGCTATTATCCGTTTTCGCCTGATGTTGTTGACGACGTGAGTGAGTTTGTCGAAAGACAGGCTTCTTTTACATCTTATCAGGCCTTTTTCGACTCTGTCGGCCTAAAGGACCCTTTTGTTTTCAGAACTAAGGGT
The DNA here is from genome assembly GCA_964606965.1 of uncultured Candidatus Saccharibacteria bacterium. Taxonomy (GTDB): domain Bacteria; phylum Patescibacteriota; class Saccharimonadia; order Saccharimonadales; family CAYVSP01; genus CAZSHK01. Next base: position 15,864 of record CAZSHK010000005.1, on the reverse strand, counting down.
TACAAACCTACCAATATTGTTGATTTCCGTCCTAAAGAACACGCACCCGGGGAAGCAGTTTTTTATCACTTACCAATGGCAAACCCGTTGGATGCCAATCAAATGTTCCAGCTCGCGAGCGTAGCCGCTACTAACCCAAACAAAAGGATTCTTGCCGCCGCTAATCCCAGCGGACCTGGGTATAAAAGCGGCAGATTAAGACTTCTCCAAACCCCTAAAGTTCTCAAAGGGAACCTGGGCGCGACAATTGATCCGCTTTTGCGCTATGCTGACGACCAAAAAATTGATGTTTCGCAACAAATAGGTGTTTCGTACGGTGCAGATGAAGCGATGGAAACAGCACGGCGCGCTAATCATGTGGTGCTATCAGCAGTTGCGATAGAACCGGTCATAGCTGAAAGAAGTTTTGTGGGTCTCGCTAAAGATTTTAAGGCTTCGGATGCAGCGCTGAAAGGATACGTCAGGGCTAGCGAAATGCCACTGTTTGAAAGTGCACGGGCTGAAGCCATTAGTGGAAAGGCTTATATGCTGGGACTACTTAGACTTTCCAATCTAGCTATTACCGAAGCACTTACCAAAGGCGGTTTTGAGGCTAGAACAACGGATGCAATTAAAAGGCAGGAAAAAATGCGTACCCTGGTGGCCTGGGGTACAGCTAGTGAATTAGCCCGTCACGAACAATTATCAGATTTCATGACGGATCTCCTAGGTCAGCATCCTAGTCGAGTCGATGAAATTGTACTAGCAGACCAGAAACACGCTTCTTTTAATGACATACCATTGCAATTAGCTTTAATAAGGCAAGGTTTGCGAGCTGCCTAGTTAAACTTTGCTTGGTTAGTTTTAGCGAACTCATCTTTGGCAACATCCCAGATGCTGTTGTCGCCAAGGTGTACTTTGCGCCAATACCACCACTCCACACCCCATAGATCGATCTTTTTCATGCCGGTAGCCCGGCCATACTCAAAACGGTCTTTAAGCCGCTGGGCATTCAGAGATTTATTCTGTTCAGCCAGCGAAATATCTTTTAGACCTAGATCATCTGGCGCCCAGGCCTCTGCCTGTAGTTCGTGTATAAACGAATTATGACCTCTTGTTATTTCAGTCCACCCTGCCCTAAACGCGTAATACCAAGCCGGAACTGGATACTCAAAGTAACGCTTTGTAAGAGTTTTGTCCCAGACGCGTTTATAGACCGATATGGCCCATTGATCCGGCGTTGGTTGGCCAATGGGCGTACCAATGGCATTATTACTCATGCTGACAATTAGAGTATGCTTAGGATCCAGACTTTTAATCAAATTAAATTCATCTACCAGGCGGTCACGGTCAAAATCTGTGCAGTGCCCAAAAACTTTTAGGAAGAATTCGTTTTCTAGCTGGTAGCTTTCCAGCGCTGGATTATCTTTGTAGCGGTTAACAACCGCCGTCATATAGTTTTTAAGATACGGGTACCATTCCGGCTTACTTAGTCTTTCGGCCCAAGCCGGCATGTGACACTCTGGCCAGCGTGGTTGGCGCAGCCCGACGGCCAAGCTTACTTTCACGCCATATTCATTAGCCATTTTCATCTCCCAGTCCAAATCGGTGAAATCGTACTTCCCTTGTACTGGTTCACTATCTTCCCAATAGCTAGCCAGACGCACCTGTTTGACGCCAAGATCATCAAAAATTGCTCGTAAAGTGGCTTGCGGATCTAAATCAAAATAGCGGGCATAACTCGGAATAAACGTCACACCCAGTTTAAGCGGTTCGCTCTCGTGTTTATGAATGTACCACTGAGCAATGCCATACATACCACTAACCGTAAACATCATTAGAGCTAACAAGACAGCTACAACTTTGTGCCAAAAACGGCGGTCTTTCCACCAATGCACTGGATGTCGGACGTGGTGTACCACCCTATAAACATGCTTTTTAGCAGAGGATTTATGTTTAGTCTTAGTCATTTGTTACTATCACTGTGGACATGTCAAAACAGCTTACGCTTAGCGTTATTATACCGGCTTACAACGAACAGTACCATCTGACTGATTGTTTAGATGCTATAGCAAAGCAAACTGAACCACCTAACGAAGTTATTGTGGTTAACAATAACTCGACCGATAAAACCGAATCAGTTGCAAAAAGCTATCCATTTGTACGCTTGTTGAAAGAGTCGCATCAAGGCGTTGCCTATGCGCGCGATAGGGGTTTTGATACTGCTAAATCTGACATTATCGGTCGGATTGATGCCGACACTATTTTGCCCCCCGAGTGGGTGGCAACGGTAAAAAGTTTGTTAACCCAAAATTCAATCGCTGGTGTCACTGGACCGGTTGGCTACTACGATATGCCCTTTCCCAGCACTAACTACTGGATCGATCATCAAATACGCAAATACCTCTATCGTGGAGCACCCCATGTGCCGTTCTTGTTCGGTTCTAATTCGGCGCTGCGCCGATCCATTTGGCTTGAAGTTCGTGACAATGTTTGTCATGACAAAACTTTACACGAGGATTTAGACTTGGCAATTCATGTTTCGCGGGTCGGCAAGATTTTATATGACAAGGCGTTGTTGGCGTCTACCTCTGCGCGGCGTTATGACGATGACTGGTCTGCCTTTAGCCATTACATGGAAATGTATATTAATACTTTTAAGCAGCACCAGATTCGAAGCATTGTGCCGCGATTGTCGACATGGTTTTACTGGCTGGGATACCTAACTGTTAGGCCTTTTCGCCGGACCTACGATCCCGTAGCCAAACGACACTCTCTAAGCTATGCTCGTAGCCACAAACGTCCGGTGGCCCGCAAAAACCCAATGCATTAAAGTGCATCATTGCTTTGTTGACCGCCAAACTGGTTAATAAATGGTTGGCAGCTACCCCAAAGGCCTAAATTATGCGCTCGCGCCTGGGTTTCGTAGCTTCTAAACTCCTCTAATTTTTCAAACGGGAAAGCGGTATACGCAAAACCATAACCCTGTTTAATAATTTCGGCGTTTACAAGTGCTCCGTTCGGGAGATAGACATAGCGAAGCAGACGATTGTAGCGGTCGCGATTAGTGTTGGTTGGGTCGGCTGCCAACCGCACTGAATTGCTGCCTATAAAGTTCTTGGTGAAATTGGCGGCGGTTGTTCCAAAACATTGAACTGCTTTACGTGGATCATGCGTTTCCGGGGTGTCCACGCCAATAAAGCGTACTGTTTCAGTTGAGCCATTCATATTTACCTTAATAGTGTCGCCATCAACAAATTCGGTCACACTGTACAAGCCGGGCTGATTTACCTGAGCTTGTTTAGCGGCACTCTTAAACCATCCTTGTTGCTGACCTATTGCGATAACTAGCGTAAGTAAAATAACGATCGTGGATGCTGTTTTGCGTCGGCGAGCCATGGCTCTATTCTAGCGAAAACCAGAGGTAACCTCTATTGCTAAGAAGTTAAGAGTATGTCATAATACTATCAATGAGCGAACTTTCATCTATTGCTAAAGTTGCCCCTGTTCCTGGTGAGGCAGTGGATTTTGCTGTTCTGCCTGATCCATCTGAACAATTTGGTGCGGAAGATATACAGAAGATCGCCGATAGGATTGCTAGAAAGGGCGATGTCATTGATAATTTGCCATGGCTACGTCGTATAAGTTGGATCGGCGCCACATCTCTTGTTTGCGCCGGCATAGCCGGTAGCTACGAGGTTACTTTTCATTTACTTAGCAATCAGGAAACTCCTGATGTACAATTTGCCCTCTTAGCTGCCGCTGCCGTACCAGTAACTGTTGCACAAAAGCTACAGCGGCAAAAGCTGCGCCATAAATATAAGGGGGTTGTGGAGAGTTTTGAAGCGCTACAAAAAGACAAAGAGTTAAGTGTAGAGCTTTACAGAGCGTCGCCTAAGCGGAAAAAACAGGGCTTAGATTTACGTTGGTATGCAACTGATGAACCCATACCAGCTGCCACATTAGCCACAAAACTAAAAGGTCTAGCCGAGATAGCCGAAGCTGGCAGTATACCTATGATTACAATACCGGCCGATCAAATTGCCGATTATGTCGATGAGACTGTACTAGAGCGGGCTACATCTCATGACGACTGGCTAAAAAAACGTAAAAAATTAGGTATTAAAGATAAAATCTTGGGCGAGCAACCAGTCGTTACTTTAAGCCTAGAAGAGTTAGACCAGACACTACAGAGGGTTGAAACAGCGCAAACCGGTGAACCTCTAAATACGCTTATGCGTATTTTGGTATTGGTACAGCCAAACCATCCTGCCTTGAAGTATTACGACTCTAATCCTGCTAGCCCACGTAGATTCCAATTTGAGCGCAGCTTGAGAATGGCAATTGAGCGCCGACTCGATGCTGTCGAACAGAGCAAAGTAATGATAGATGATGTGCCAATCCGGCAAAAAGTTCATCTTATGGGCACGCCGCGCATTGGCAAAAACGGCCAAGTTCTTGGCGATTATCGGGCGCTAAACAATAAGCTGCATGGGCAAACTGTAGATCTACTACGCGAGCTTAAGATAGACGAGGACGGACTGGCTAGCATACTAAAAAACTGGGATAAATACCCACCACAAAAAGTTATTGAACTATGCGAATTAGCTAGCTGGCTAACGCTAAAAGGACAAATTCCTGAGTTACATACTGAGGCAGGCCAAGAACCGATGCCTGGCGATAATGCAGAGGATAAATTACCCCCATCCGCTCTGGCTTTACAGGAACGATTAGGGCGAGAAGTTCTAAAGTTAAGGAAACGGCGTGAGCGCTCGCATAACTTCATTCCCGGCGACGCTTTTTTGGTAAAACGATATACTTTTAGTTTAGCGGCCTTAATGATGTCTTTTTATGGCGGAATGGTTGCCGGGAGCCATATGGAAGGCACTTACGACCGTTTAACATTAGAGGCAAATGGGCCTTCTGGCACAACCTATAATCCCAACTACGATAAAGATCTTGAGCATCTGGTACACGCAAACCCAGTTGCGAAAATTTACGAGGAACACTCGCACGTCGGGAATTGGGCGTACCATCAATACTATGAGGCTCGTGACAATATATTAACTTGGGCTGGTTTTACGCCATCATCAGCAGAAAAACAAAGCCAGTCCCTTACTGATGCTCGCAGCGCACTTAATGAAAGTTTAGATAGATTTTTAGGTGAAGCCGGCGTCGGCAATGTGCCTGAAGCCGGTAACCGGCCGCTCTGGTACGTCAAAGAATTTGGCGGTGTTGCGACAGAGGGTTATTGGTCAGAAGAACGTTTTGATGGCTTACTCCAAAATCAAGCAACAATAAGCTGGGATCAGGTGACACGTGATGAGGCTCAACACGTCGAGTATATTGAAAGTACCGATTCGGCCGACCCAAACCGACCCCATATATTGGTTGAAGGTAACTTACCGTCCAATATCGCCCGGTTCGCGTCATTCAATTGCCTGCTTATTGATAACAACCAGATAAGAGAGGATGATCTTTGCGGATTCAACCTCACCATTCCTGTTAGAAACGGAACTAGAATTACCGCAGCTAAGCTGAGCGGAACTACTGGTTTGGTTACTGTGACAATGTCTGGCGGTAATCAGGTGCTGCATGTACCTAGTAACGCAATTAAAGATGGACGTGAGCTTGATAAACCTAGATTGGAATACTGGCTAGAACCCTCGCAAGGAGCAAGCGTTCATGCTGCGGGACCGTCAAAATACATCGATGGTGGTAAATCTGTTGATTGGCCCGCCCAGACAATAAATAAGGCTTGGTCAGACTATCTAAAACAGCCTCTACCCGGTGATCCTAATGCCCGGTTACAAGCCGAGGCTGCGGCCATTACCAAAAATTTTAATTATGAGTTGGCGCCTTTACCAGAATCTACTGAGCATACAATTACTGACGCAGCTAGCTATGTGGCCGGAGTTCTGGCACTGCAAGCCGCTAATTGCAATGTAGCTAATACACTGCTGGCCGTAAGTAATCCGGATGAACTAAATTTTGTGACTGGTTTTTACAATACAAATACTCAAGAACAAGTAGATTATGGTCAGTTATATCTATCAAGCGCCGAAGCGCATGCTTGGACGGTGGATAAGAGTGGCGATATACACGACGCCACACCTTCGAAAGGCGCTGAAAACTTCGGGGATCATTTTGCTGAAAATTTTGGTAATCGCAATATCGACACTGATCCAACAGCTGAACGCCAACAACGCTTCGCCCGTTATGCCCTGTTTGGGGGCGCAACTATAACCGCGGCTGCTTTGCTAGCAAAACGTAAGAAAATTGCGGCTGTCCCCACGGCTGTTCGGCGCAAGACTTCTGGTTTTTATCTTAGGAGAGTTTCTGACGCACGACTTAATCATGCTTACGGCGCCTTAACTCATAAGCTGTGGGCCGTGGATGGTTCACCACTACCTGCTAGAGCAGAAAAAATGAGCCCGGACAATGTTTTTGAGGGGCTAGAAAGCTACGCCCACAACGGCCAACTTCGGAACACCTTACAGCAACTTTCAAGTGCTTCACACAAAACAGAAGATCGTTTCTACCGCCGCAATCTGCGCCGGGCCAAGCGTTTACTTAAGGCAATCCACTACCAAGGCTAAAGACCGAGCAGTTTTTGAATGTAACTCTTAGTGACCAGCGTACCGTCTACAACAATATGCGGTTCGTCGTCATGTGGGGCTTGTAGGTTTTGAGTCATGCGCTCAAAGCGGTCGGCAGGCATATGACCTAGGACACGGTTTTGATGTTTGTCAGCCTCTTCAACTGCTCGCTGGCGGGCAATATCTATCGGCGCCTTAACCCATATGAGCCTACATTCTGCCTGGCGTTGCTGAGCGATGTCTCTTAAGTTTTGACGGTCTTTATAGAAATTGAAGTTGGTATCAAAGATGACACTCTGGCCTGTGCGTAGTAATTCTGCCGTCAACTCATTCAAATAATCGTACAACTCCTTATTTTCCTGATGGCTATAAGTTGGTGTTCCAAAACGCTCACGGCGGATCTGATCTGCCCACAAATGAACTGCGCCTGTCAGTTCGTGAATAATTTTCGAAACTGTCGTCTTACCTGCCCCAGGATAGCCCAACATTAAATAGAGGGTCGGTTTGGCCATGTATACATCCTAACGACCCTGAGGCAAAAAGTACATCGCCTGATGACCCTGCAAGCATTACTCGTCAATGAATAGGTCGGCTACACGAGCTAAACGTTGTACCGCCACCAAGAGGCCATGGTTTAATTCGTTTAGTCTGAAAGGATCTGCTCAGCAGTAAACACAATTACGCCCGGCATGCCAACCAGCTGATGTTCCCCGACATCGTATTCGCAATATCGGGCGTGCTCAATTGCGTAGCCTTCGGGTGCTGGTATAGCTACGCGTAAGCCTCCACGCTCCGCGGATATTGTGTGTATCAGCCCTGTGAGAGCAAGCATATTGATAACATGTTCATCATAGACAGCCATAACCTTGGGCTGAATTTCCGTAAAGGTGCCGGTCTCTCTTAGCTGCGTAACATCTTGCTGTAAGACTGTTTTTAAGGCACGAATACTCTTTACTAATGCCCCTAAAATGTCGCGCCGTTCGTAATCTTTCGGTGGGACAACCGCTTGCGGTGCTTCAGCTGGTGCTTCCCACCACTCACCACGATGATTTACGAACAGCAAGCCTTGCTCAGGGGTTGCGCGCCCTTTGCTCATTTCTCTGTCGCCGTAAGGTTCGTTATTCACGCCCACTAGAAGTCGATTCCTTTGTTGGCTAAAAATTTTTCGTCAAAATGGTGTTTGACCTTTTTCATGTCGGTTACGATATCAGCATATTTTAGTAAGGTTTCGGGAAAGTTGCGACCAGTTAAGCACAGACTAGTGGTTGGAGCTCTCTTTTGAATTAAGGCTTTTAGTTGTGCTGTAGTTAGCAGTCCATCATGAACCGCGTTATTGATCTCGTCGCAAACAACCACATCATATTCACCACTTCGTGAACAGTCTATCGCGGTTTGATAGGTTTCCAGCGCTGCTTTTTGATGCTGTTCGTCGGAGACTAGTTGTTCGCTGAGCTCACCGGCTTTATAAAAGCCTTTTCCGCCACGGTAAAAAAGCAGTTGATCCTTAAAGAGTGGCTGAATGTCCCGTAGTAGTACGTGCTCACCTACTCCCCAGTGTTTTATAAATTGGATAAACGCCACCTTGCTTCGGTTGCCTAGGGCTCGGACAACTAGTCCAAGACCTGCACTCGTCTTCCCTTTACCATCGCCGGTATAAACAATTACAACCGACTGTTTGGTTTTAAAGTCCTCAAACGCCATGTTAATTAGTATACCGTTTAGTTCAGTCTTGAGTTTGCAGTATGGCTTCGCCTACCACAAACCGAGCGAAACGATGTGCTTCGTTCCATACACCTTCATACATAACTCCCCAGCGATCCTGTAGCGTTTCTCTTAGAGCAAAGAAACCGACATCGAGTATTGCTCCTTCAGGCACTTCGGCGCCAGTCAGTCCAAGTGTAGTTTCGAATTCTTGGATACTATACTCTTCCTTGATTTGCGCATATTCTTTTTCGCCGGCCTGGATGGCAGCTGCCACCACTTCATAATCATCTATCTTTACGACGCCCAAACGAGCCACTACGAATTTTAAAAAATCTCCCACACTTGCTTGGTTAACCTTCTCTATAAATGCACCGCTCTCAAATTGGGCAGGATCAATGGCTCCGTCTGATACGGTAGCTAATTTCTCGAACCATGCAAGTTGATCCGGCTGTTGCTTATTGCCATCGCCTGGTGCGCCATTCGGTGTTGCCATAGTTATAATTATACAGATATAGCGTAGGAGATAACAAGGGAGACACTAAATATGTGACAAAATTCACACAAGTTTTTTGGCGCGTAAGGCTTCGTCAATTTTTGGTCGGTCAAAACCTAAAATAGTAATTCCGTCGATATCGACAACGGGTGTGGCCGCCTGGCCAATTGTATCAACGACGTAGTGGAACGCATCGGCATCCTGGGTGATGTCTTTCTCTGTGTATTTGACTTTCTTATCATCAAAATATTTGGTGACCATGTGGCAAAACGCACACGTAGGACTGGAATAGACTGTAACCATAAATACATTATACCTGAGGACTGCTGCACCGCACCAGCCTGCCGTTCCGCCTGAGGAGGACCGCACCGCTGGCGCTCTTGGCGTATTACGGCGTCAGCCGTTCCAGTACTCATTCACCGTACCACTTGTACGCTTCATTCCGTGCTTCACCGCTTCCTAGTACTACATCCAAGTGCAGCAATCCTATATACTTATGTTAAGCATGAAAATTGTTACTAAAAACTTGCACTGGTTAATTATTACAGTTGTTGGTGTTCTAGGGTTACTATTTACTATTCGCGTTATCACTGCTAAAACCGATGCCGTGCACTACCACGCTAACTTTGGCTTGTATGTAAACGGTGTGCGTGACGAATTTAATGGCCCCGGCTTTTATGAAGAAGTACAAGCCTGCAGCACCGATCACCAAGACGACCCGAAATCACGTGTCCATATGCACGGCGAAGAGAATAACATAGTCCATGTTCATGATCATGCTGTAACTTGGGGCGCATTCTTTGCTAATTTGGGCTATACCCTAGGTGATTCAGTTCTAGTAACCACAAAAGACACTTTCGTTGATGGTGCTGACGGCAATAAACTGAATTTTCTACTTAATGGACAACTAGTGGATACAGTTGCTGACCGCGTTGTAGGCAACGAGGATGTACTTTTAATAGACTACGGCAAAGCCGATCAAGCAACATTACAGAAAGACTATAATTCGATTCCGCACACTGCTCATCAGGAGAATCAGGAAAAAGACCCGGCCAGTTGTGGGGGTGCTAGCGCGCACCTGACTTTGACGCAAAAAATTAAACACGCCCTCACTTTCTGGGAATAAGGCGATTGCCTAAAGGCTATTTAAGGCGCTCTGTAGTGATTGGTTGCTCATACTGCAGATAGCAGACGCACACCTTGCCCGTACATCTGCTATATCGCTACCTTCTGAACGAAACTGTACTTCGGTTTGTACTTTTGAAAAAGCACAGTTGCCACTACCTTTTGAACACGCCCTGTATGCTCTTTCTATAATTACATTTGCTGGTATTTTTGGCTCTCGCTTCTCATCTAGCGGGATTTTTATCTCACCGGTTGCCACGAGTGGGAAAATTTCATCTTTCGGCATAATTATTCCAATTATCAGTTTGTCTATACAAGAATGCAAGCATTAGCGATTATCATTCCCTCAAAACCGATGAAACGTCTGCTTGTCTCAATCTGTTAGATCTGTTATTATGACCGCAATGGCACAGAGGATTGGGCATAATAAACATGTACCGGCAACTGATCCAAATAAACTGGATTGGTCGATCGGCTTGCAGCTTCTTGATACATCCTGGCGTGTCGCTCTGCCAATTTTGCTTTTGACTTACGTTGGCCACAAATTCGATTTGGGCTTTGGAACAAATCCGTTATTTATCACCTCTGGTTTATTTTTATCAATTGTCATTGCTTGCTTGCTAATTTATCGCCAGATAAAAATTGCTTACCCCGACTTCTTCAAAAAGGACAAAAAGTAAGTGTTCTTTGCTACTGAATCGCACATTGTTCTACATGCCGAGAAAATTTTTAATATTGGCGGCATTGGCATTTCCAATTCCATGATACTTGGTTGGCTGGTTAGCGTTGTTTTAGTCCTGGCTTTTATTAAAATATCTAGCAAGGTCAAAATCACGGCTGGCGGCAAAGCGGTCAGTATTTTCGAGATCCTAGTTGGTGGTATCACCGACTTAGCAGCCGATGTCATGCATGATCGCAAGCGGGCTGCCCAGTATGCTCCATTCCTAGCCACTTTATTCTGCTTCATTTTGTTTAATAACTGGGCTGGACTATTGCCTGGCGTCGGCACAATTACTTATAACGGCGAGCCCCTACTGCGGCCATGGACGAGCGACCTAACTGGTACTTTAGCGCTGGCCATTAGCTCTATCATTATTGTATTGATTTATTCTTGGCGGGAACTGCACCCGAAAGGTTTTGCCCAACATTATTTCAGCAAGCAGCCATGGAACCCTATTAATATTTTTGTTGGTTTCTTAGAGATACTTGGTGAGTTTACGCGCATTGCCAGTCTGTCGCTTCGTTTATTTGGAAATATATTTGCCGGTGAAGCGCTTTTAATTGTTCTGACCGTTATTACGGGAGTCATTTCACCAATAGCTACTTTGCCGTTTTACTTTATGGAATTTTTTGTCGGATTTATTCAGGCGTTTGTCTTTACTACCCTTGTTATTGTTTATCTTTCCTTGGCTGTAACCAGCCATGATAGTCATGATGAAGTATCAGACCAGGCCGATAACCACAGCGCCAACCAGCCCGAGCTGGTGCCTGAGGGGTCGAATTAAGTGCCCAGGTATGGTAAAAGTATTCAGGTAATTTAAAAAGGGAGACAATATAATGTTGCAATTATTTGCAGAAGCTTCGTCATCACCATTTGCCGATCCAACATTCGTCAAAGGTATGACCATTGCTATCGGAACAATTATGCCCGCGCTTAGCTTGGGTCTAATTGGCGCCAACGTCATGAAAGCTTTAGGACGCAATCCAGAAGTTGCCAGCCGCGTGCTGCCAATTTTGCTGATTAGCGCCGCTTTGGTTGAAGCCATCGCTATTTATGTGTTGGTCGTCGTGTTCACCTTAGGATAAGAATAGTTCGAAAGGTTTAAGTTAAGTGATTCCAGTTTCTAGTTTCCAAACTCTAGTTTCCAAATTTGCCGCTGAAGAAGGCGGTATTGCTGCTTTGGGTGTTGATGGCAAGGCTTTGGTGCTACAAATCATCACCTTTGTGCTGGTATTTTTTCTTCTGAAGAAATTTGCCCTGCCTAAGATTGTCGTGCAGCTGGAAAAGCGGGCCCAGACAATTAACGACGGCGTTAAGCTTGGTCTAGAAATGCAGAAAGCCAAAGAGGAGCTTGAGGCAAAGACTGAAGAATTGATGCAACAGGCTCGCTTGCAAGCCGATAAGATCATTTCCGCTGGGCATGATGATGCTAAAGAGCTGATAAAAGCAGCTGAAACGGCCGCTGCCAACAAGACCGATGCCCTGCTGGCCGACGCCCATGCCAAAATCGAAGAAGATATGGTTAAAGCACGTAAAAAGCTGGAGCGAGACATGCTTGAGCTGGTTAGCGAAGCCACTGAGGTAGTTATTGGCGAAAAGCTAGATGCCCGCAAAGATAGCAGCCTTATTGAGAAAGCGTTGTCAGGAGGTCATCGTGGCTAAGAAATTAAGTCGCAAAGAATTAGCTGAAGCAATCGCTCGCCTTATACACGACGATGATACGGCGGACCTAGCCCGAGAGGTAGCATCATACTTAATTGCCGAAAAACGTGTTAAAGACCTGGATTCATTGATGCGTGATGTAGCACGTATACGCCAGGAACAGTACGGCATTACTGAGGCAACCGCCACTACTGCACTGCCCTTGCAAGATGAGGTCAAGCGTGACATTAAAACTTATCTTAAGGCCGACTCGTTAATCCTGAACGAAGAACAAGATTCTGCACTGGTTGGGGGTCTTAGGCTGGAGTCTGGTGATTCGCAGCTGGATGTAAGCATTCATAACCGTCTACGCAAACTTAAACTGGTAAGTGAGGCCTAAATACATGAGCGAAGATCTATCCATCAAGCAATTATCCGCCGACATTCGTAAAGCTATTGAGGAATTGAAGCATTTGCCTGAAGCTGAGAAGGTTGGAATTGTTACGCGAGTTGGCGACGGTATTGCCTGGATTTATGGTCTTAGCGAAGCCGGCTTTAATGAAATGTTAGAGATTGACGCGCTTGATGGTGGTAGTGTTACGGCTTTTGCGTTGAATTTGATGGAAGATGAAATTGGTGCGGTACTGCTTGGCGAAGATACACGTGTTAAGGCTGGTGCTAAGGTTCGTCTGACAGGAAAAGTTCTGGAAGTACCGGTTGGCAAAGATCTGATTGGCCGTGTGGTTGACCCGCTTGGTCGTCCGCTGGACGATAAAGGTCCTATTAAAACTACGCATACTATGCCGGTTGAACGCAGCGCGCCAGGAGTTTTGGACCGCAAAAGCGTGCACGAACCGCTTGCCACCGGAATTACTGCTATTGACGCCATGGTGCCGATTGGCCGTGGCCAGCGTGAACTTATAATTGGCGATCGCCAGACCGGAAAAACAGCCATTGCGGTTGACACGATGATCAACCAGCATCGTCAGAAAACTGGTGTTATTAACATTTACGTAGCAATTGGCCAAAAAGTCAGCAAGGTTGCTCGTATGGTGGAGCGTCTTAAGCGCGAAGGCGTTATGGACCAGACTATTGTTGTGGCAACTAGCGCGGCCGACCCGGCCAGTTTGCAGTACTTGGCTCCTTACGCCGGCGCCACCATGGGTGAATATTTCCGCGACAATAAACAACACGCTCTGATTATTTACGACGATTTAAGTAAGCACGCCGTAGCTTACCGCCAAATGGCCTTGCTGCTGCGCCGCCCACCAGGCCGTGAAGCTTACCCGGGTGATGTTTTCTACCTTCACTCACGCTTACTAGAAAGAGCGGCTAAGTTGAACGACAAGCTTGGGGCTGGCTCATTGACCGCCCTGCCGATTATTGAGACACAGGCTGGCGATATTAGTGCCTATATTCCGACTAATGTGATTTCGATTACCGACGGACAGATTTTTATGGAAACTAACTTGTTCTATCAGGGTATTCGCCCGGCTATTTCGGTTGGTTTATCAGTCTCACGTGTTGGCGGTGCCGCTCAGACCAAAGCCACCAAGAGTGTGGCCGGTGCGCTGCGATTGAACCTTGCCCAGTTCCGCGAGTTGGCAGCTTTCAGCCAGTTCTCAACTGATCTTGATGAAGAAACCAAGCACCGGATTGAACGTGGTCAACGTTTGACAGAGCTATTGAAGCAACCGCAGTATTCTCCACTAAGCGTTTGGCAGCAAGTTGCCATTTTGATGGCGGCTAACGAGGGCGCCTTTGACGCTGTTCCTCTCGATCAGATAAAGAAGACCGCCGAACAACTGCTTTCGCAACTACACAAAGAACACCGCGCAGCCATGGACAAGCTCAACGAGGGCGATAAAGCTGACGAAAAGACCGAAAAAGTAATTCTCGATGTCGCCAACCAAGTTACCAAGACATATGAGGCCAAAGTAGATAAAGGTGCGGTGAAAGAATAATTATGACCGGACTTGATTTACGAGCATTTGATGGATACCCAATTTCCGATATGGGTAAAGATTCTGTAAAGCGCAGCATTGAAGAGGTTCTGGACAATCCGGATCCAGTTGAAAGATTAACGGGCTTGATACTGTTAGCAAATACAGCAGCTGAAACTGTTGAGGGTTTTGATGGCACACCGGGAGATGTTTACCAAGAAGACCGTTACAAGGTGCTATGGCAAGGTGTGAGAGTAGCTGTGCGTACTATGATTTATGCTGAAGAACTGGCGGTCGAAACAATTACAGAGGCATTGACGCATAGAGCCATAGCGACAGGCCTAAATTCACGTGCAATGATAGAAGGTGCTGCACTCACAGGCGCGGATATAGCAGCGCTCAACTCTAGAGGTGGTGGCGACAATGTTTAAACCATCAACTGCGAACGGAGTTCGCCTTGTCTAACACAACTGCTATTAAGCGACGGATAACTTCCGTTAAAAGCACCAAGCAAATAACGAAAGCTATGGAGCTAGTTGCAGCCAGTAAAATGCGGCGCGCCCAGGAACACGCCCTGCGTAGCCGTGACTTTAGCCAGTTAGCTGGTGAAATTTTGGCTCGTTTGCGTGTGCTGACGGACGTTAAGAACCACCCATTATTCAAAACCAGAACAGTCCGCACTCGTTTGCATCTGCTGGTAACTAGCGATCGTGGTCTAGCCGGCGCCTATAACAGTAATCTACTGCGTCAGTTTACTAATGAACTTAAAACCGACCGCGATAATAACATTGCCAGCCAAGTTCTAGTTATCGGAAAACAAGGTTCAAAACTGGCCACCAGGCTCAAAGACGTTACTATTGTAGCCGCTTATCATGATTTCCCGGAACAACCTACAGCTAATGATCTTCGCCCCATACTAAACACGGTCGTTGAGCTTTACACTAATAAAACAGTTGATGCCATTGATCTGGTTTATACGGACTACAGATCTAGCATTAGCCAAGTCGTTGTCAGCCAACGACTACTACCAGCTGCCTTCGAAGCTGTTGCTATGCCTAAGAACCTCGACCAAGCGGTTTTTGAACCATCACCTGAGAAAGTTTTGGAAAGTGTTACAGAGCGTCTCATTGAGGCGCAGCTGAACCAAGCTTTCAGCGAATCGCAGGCTTCAGAGCACTCCATGCGCATGATGGCCATGAAAAATGCCACCGACAACGCCACTGACCTAATTGACGACCTGACCTTGGCCTTCAACACCGCCCGCCAAGCGGCCATTACCCAAGAATTAGCCGAAATTACCGGCGGCGCGGAGGCCATGAAATGATAGTCGAATCCCCTAATCATGAAGAAGATTTTAATCAGGCAATTACGATGGGCTTGTGCGTAGAGGCGTGGCTGCAGACCAAAGGCCTCACACTCCAGGGGTTAGCACTAGATTTCACGTTAGAAGAAGCCACCCTAATTTTGCGAGGTGCTCATGAAGATCTAGGCATGAAAGTCACAGAACGCGGCTCTCTGGCTTTTAAGGATGGCTATAGTCCAGAAACGCTAAGTGAGCCTGTACTGAAGGCCATATCGACGATGGCTAAACAGCGACGCGCCGGAGTTGAGGCAGCCTTGGATCAGCCTGACTCATTCCGACTACCTATTCCCGTAACA
>CAZSHK010000004.1:36523-37682 GCA_964606965.1 uncultured Candidatus Saccharibacteria bacterium | reverse complement strand
ACGACATTTTTAAAGTTCAGATAAATGCCCTGGCAAGCCTCACCAGGCAAATAGACCGGCGCTGCATTTATATCCCCCGTGAAATCACCCATGTTAGTTTTTACCAGTAGATTGAACATACGCACAGGACCAAAATCTTTAGCGCTGCAATTTGGGCACTTAAGTTTCTCGCGATTGACATCAAATAGTTTCTGTAGATCCGCCTCAGACATTTTTTCGTCGGCTTTAACACCAATTTTTTCTAGTTCTTTATCAACTCTAATACGCGTGTTACATTTTTTGCACTCTGCCAATGGATCGGCAAAGCCAGTGGTATGACCAGATGCTTCCCATACTTTTGGTTCTTTGAAAATTGCTGAATCAAGCCCATAAAAATCATCTCTCTCGTAAACATGCGCTTTCCACCAAGCCGTTTTTAGATTGTTCAATAGTTCCACACCATAGGGTCCGTAGTCATACATACCGGCCATGCCGCCATAGATTTCACTGCCCTGATAAATAAAGCCACGGCGTTTACATAGCGAAACAATATCCTCAAGTGACGTATCTGACATATTAAACAGATTATACCTGCTTTATCTCTCTTGTTCTACATCGACCTCAACGCGTTTTTGATCAAGCGGGCCAAGAATGCGTATCGGTCGAAATTCTTTAACCTTAGTTCGCTCTGTCATAATTTGCTCAGCCACCCAGTCCGGCTCTAAATACGTACTCATATCTTTATCCATGCCGCGCCAAAAACCTGTTTTCATGCCAGACACCAGAACTTTCAGTGTTTTGCCAATTCTCTCATCCATCGATTGCGCTTCTGCGTAGAGCCCTTCACCCGCTTTGACAAAATTGTAAACCAGCTCGTTGGGTCGCGCTATTTTTTCGGAACTTGAGGTAATTATGATAAATTCATCCAGTTCATCCTGCTTTTCTAGTAGTTTTTTTACAAAGAAGACTGGCGCACGCCCACCAACATCAAACATGTGGTCAACTTGCTCGTCGCTTACCTCAGTAATAAGTCCTACCTGGCGCATACCGGCAGCAAAAACCATTGTCCT
Organism: uncultured Candidatus Saccharibacteria bacterium; assembly: GCA_964606965.1. Taxonomy (GTDB): domain Bacteria; phylum Patescibacteriota; class Saccharimonadia; order Saccharimonadales; family CAYVSP01; genus CAZSHK01. Next base: position 36,633 of record CAZSHK010000004.1, on the reverse strand, counting down.
AATTGGCGGAAGCTTGGCAACAAATCGTCCGATGCGTTGCGGCAAGTCACTCCCGGTTAGTTCAAAATGTTCAAAAGTTGCAAAATCAATCTCTGGATCTGTACGTCCAG
>CAZSHK010000004.1:4169-36423 GCA_964606965.1 uncultured Candidatus Saccharibacteria bacterium | reverse complement strand
GTTAGTTCAAAATGTTCAAAAGTTGCAAAATCAATCTCTGGATCTGTACGTCCAGTTACAATTACGTCCGAACCCTGCCCGTGTAAAGACCGAGCTAATTCAAGCCCCAACCCTGAGCTACCACCAACAACTAAATCTGCCATATCTTTATGGATTATATCTGAATACAGACTGAACGGCTAGATTAAGCTACTAAGCTGCTACTAGTACCGGGTTTTGTGTCGCCTATTTTTTTATCAAGCGCGCGTAAAGAAGCTGAATTAAGTTTTTCTACGTCATGCGGAGAAGCATTTGGAGATTCATCTAATGGTCGGTTGTCTTTCTCGAAATCTGGCAGACCAAGTCTAACTTCTACTTGCTCAGCAACCCCTTGGGCAACTTCATCATCAATTGCTATTTGACCTATGATTTCTTTTGCTTTACTTCTATGCTCTTCTAATGATGCCCCACCACTTTCAGCCAAATCCGCGGCAGTATCTGCTTCAGCCTTGGAAGCCATTGTTACTTTCTGTTCGTCACTTAGGCCTTCTGCGCCTTTACCGAATGCATGCTTATCAAATTCTGACATAGTATTTATCTTTTTAGTTTTAAAATAACTATTAGAATTATAGCAGATTATTGTCAGATAGTCAATTATAGCCGTATATATTCTTCTAAGATACTGTAAACAAACTGGTGGCAGATTGGCAACGTTTTAGATACGTCTTTGAGTTGCTTGAATAAAAGTGGGTCCTCTGCCCCAAACAGTAATCGTATTAATTTTATGTGATTGGCCGTGTATGTGCCGTTATTATGTTGTCTGAAAGCCATGGCCTCATTATCAAAGAAATAACGTTGGTCGGCGGTCAGTTTTTTATTATTAATATCAGTCCTGAGGTTCGGCTGGTGCCCGCCCAGCTTAAGAACACGGGCGTTAAACCAAGACTCTACAAGCCCGTTCGGAATTTCGCTATCATCGAGTGCCGCTAGAGTATTGTCGAGCAAGTTGAAATATTCTTCACCGGTGGCTTCTTCTGTGGCACGGTTCAGTCTCTTGAGCAGTTCATAACCCAACATGGTACGTTCGACATCTTCAACAATGTGCCCATAGTGTTTTTTAAGGCGGGTCGAAATAAGAGTATCAATCTCGCTCTTGCCAGGAATATAAGATATGTGGCTGATACTAAAAAGTTCAATGCCCCCAGCCAGCTTAGACTGCTGTTTGCGGACACCCTTAGCCATTAGGCGACGTTTGCCATGGTCAGGTGTTAGCACCGTAAGTATACGGTCGGCCTCGCCAAAGTTAGTGCGTGTTAGGACAATAGCTTCGGTATTTACTGCTTGGCTCATACTAAGGCAGTATCGCGCAACCGCTCGACAGTGGCAATTAAAGTAGCCAGTGTTGTCTGTGGCTTGTAAAGAATTGCCTGCACACCCAGACGAGCTAACAAACGCTCATCTGCTGGCAGTTCAATTGCATTGGTGTGGAGTATGACGGGTACCTGTTGCCAGTCGGGATAACTACGAAACTCGTACAAGAATTCAATTCCATTGTGTCGCGCCAGCTGCACTTCAAGAATTACCGCCTCTGGATGAACCTTATCGGCTACATCAATAGACTCTTGAGCATTACGCTGCCAGTGGACTTGGTGACCCACTCGCTGAAGTGCCTTCGCATAGATTCGGCCCAATTGCATATCCGGTTCAATGAGCATAATTTTCATGTCAGTAAAGCTAGTTGCTGACTGGGGAGCAAGGTTGCAGCTAGACCACTTAGTTTGTGGTGGTGAGCTACACGCAGGCGTGTGGCCATTGAATGTAGAAGCGAATCAGCGACAAAAATACCCGCCACCGGATGAGCCGAGACAGTGTTAAGCGGTTGTTTAGCTTGTCCGTATAGCTTGCGCGAGCGGCGAAACATGTCAGCTGTTAGACCTTCAGTATCACCAAATACCCCGGCCACAATTCCCTTTTTGCCCCGGTGAGCAGCTAGCGTTACGACGGGTTTTTTACTTTGCTGTACTTCGGCCTCGATCATATCATGGCCAATATCTAAAAGGGCTGCCGCCAAGCCTTCTCGATGGGCCATGACTGGCTCGTACCGGCCACTCAAATGTAGTTCTAGCTTGCAGTGATAGTCGCTTGCCAACTTACTCAGAGATTGTGCCGTATCGTGCAATACAGAAGCAACTGATACGGGTTCTAAAACAGCACCTTCCATGGCCAAACGGGTACTTAATAAGTAATGATCAATCAGGCTAAGGGCATTATCGGCCGTTAATTCAATGGCTTCCAGCTGCTGCTTTGGCCGACGACTGTTTTGTGATAATTCTGCGCGACGGGCAATCTGAAGCAGTGGCACTTTGAGCTGCTCGGCTAGTGCTAAAAGCAAACGCTGATCCACCGTTGCCTTGTGCGCCATTTACCCTCCAGTAGTAAGGTCAGTATACCATCGCAAAAGTAGCTTGTTGAATGTTCAATTTACAATTACTTAACGCTTGCACTTGGATGCAGTACAAGGAAGCAACTAGTAACGAGCGTGTCGTACAAGTGGTACGGTGAGTGAGTGACTGAGACAGCTGATCCGCCTAAGGCGGACCAAGAGCGCCAGCGGTGCGGCCAGCTACGCTAGACGGCAGGCTGGCGCGGTGCAAGCTTTAAGGCTGGAATGTTAGATTGGCGAGTATAATATTATTAAAATCACCAACGAACTGATCTGATTCGGTCCAGATCTTGATGGTTTTATCGCGCAGCGGCAATAGAACCATGGTGCCGCTCTTTTGCGTTGTCAGCTGCCCGTCCAGGCGCGCACCGGTAACGCCAGACTGCTTCGGCGCAACATAAGGCGTAACCTTTACCCGTCCAGTTTTTACCGATGAATCAAACCCCTTTAAGACCGCATCATATGTGCTCTGAACAACTTGAACCCGTAGTGCAAAGTTTGTAGCTGACTGAAGTGATGGTACGAAGTTAGGGTGTAGATAACCGTCAATAACGGTTCCACTGGTGCCTTCATTAATGGCAGCACTCCAGGTTTTAGGATATTGAATGGTTACTTTACCATACTGCTCGGGACCAGTATAAGTTCTGAATGGATTCTTCTCTTTTTCGACAAAATCAGCGTCTTTCTTGGCATCTTCTTTCTTTACGGCAGCAGCTACGGCTGCGGCGGCCTTCTGGTCAGAGTTATCTTTGTAATCCTGTCGGCTGCTAAAGGCCCAAATGCCAAAAATAGCAATGATCACAATTAACAATATTGAAATTCCCAGGGCAATAAACAAAGCAACCGAGCCACGTTCGTCACGATTAATCATATTGCTAATGGTAACATATTTAGGCTCTACTCTGCACTCAGTACTTATAGAGATAAAGAGCATCCTTTTCTTTAAGGATTTTTCTGTTTGGAACTTTGAATGCAAAGCTAACTAATTTAATAGGCTTATCGCATTCTTGAATAATTTTTGAATCCAGTTTTTCCATGTATTTATTAAGTAGAAAGACGAATATGCCGTCAGTTTTTGGCCATGATTTAGACCAATAATTACCCCAGATAATTTTGACGCTTTTACGCTCCGGCAGTGTGTAAATTTTAGCGATAATTACTAATATAGGGTTCAACTCATAGCCGATAGCTTGCAGGCCACGTTTGGCGGCCGCCTTGAGCACACGGCCATCGCCACAACCAAGCTCTAATAAAGTTTGGCATGTTTTCAGATCTAATAAATCCAAGGCTTCTTCTGACTGTTTCTTTAAAGTTGGCAAGTAAGGAGCTCCAAAAAACAATACAAAACCAAATAACAATACAAATATTGTTATTACAATTAGTACTATATCCATTCTGGAACTTGCTTATTACTAGGCATCAAATTTCAGTTTGATGCGCTTGACTTTGTTTTCGGCCGTTTTGAGTTGTTTTTCAAGTTCCGTCACGATGGTCATACCCTGTTCATAGGCTTTGACTGCCGCTTCAATATCAACGTCGTCTGTTTGTAATTGCGCCATGATGTCATCTAGCTCGGTGCTTAGTTGCTGATATGATTTCGTTTTATTATTCGCCATATACTTATTTTAGTTTAATTTTCTTAATTACGGTATCAACTAAAGCATCGTAAAGCTGTAAGACCACTACATCATTTGGTTTAACCATTTTTCCAGACCTTACTAAGCGACCTTGTCCACTACGCACAATGGCGTAACCCCGCCTAAGCGCAGTTTGCGGACTAAATGCTTCAATTAATTGTCGCCGGAGCGAAAGCGATTGTTGCTGGTTGGCAAATAGTCGATCCCATAATTCCTGAACTGATGTCTTTGAATCGGCGATCGCTTGCCCAGCTGCAACCAGCCTGTGTTCAGCCCGTTGAAATAGTAGTGTTTTTGCTAAATGAAGTTGTTTTAGAACATCTTTTTTATCTGGTACCAAAAGTTCGGCAGCGTTAGATGGTGTGCTGGCGCGTTGGTCAGCGGCAAGCTCAGCCAGACTAACATCTACTTCATGACCAATCGCCACAAGCGTCGGCACTCTACTGCCGGCCACCGCGCGCGTAACTTGTTCGGTACTAAAAGCGGCTAGATCCTCAGCACTGCCACCGCCACGTGTCACTATAATAACGTCAACTAGTTCACTGGTTTCGAAATAGCTCAAAGCTGCCACAATCTGCGGCGGTGCCAGTTCGCCCTGTACCTGTACATCAATGTGGTCAATTTCTACCCCGCCCCACCGTGCATTTATAATTTTCATGAAATCGCGGTAGGCGGCGGATTCAGCCGAAGCTACCAGTCCGATTCGCCGTGGCGGATATGGCAAAGGTCTTTTACGTGATTCATCGAAGAGACCCTCGGCAGCTAGCTTGGCCTGCAATAATTCGGACGCTTTTTTAATGCTACCCTCGCCCACCGGTTGAATTGTCTGAACATTAACACTAAATCCATAGAGAGAGTGTAGCCTGGGCGCACCGCGGACCTGCAGCAGCATACCGTCGTCAAGTGGGCCAGGCAGATTGTAAATCGTACCGAAAAATTTAACGCTTGATGCCTCGTCTTTCAGATCAAAATAAACCCAGCGGTTTTTACTGACTCTAAAGTTGGCTAGTTCACCAGTAATAATTACGCTGGGATAGGCAAACTCCAGCGTTTGGTTTAGAACCGCTACAAAGTCTGAGACCGACCACACCTGCTCCAGCATAATTCAAGCGTATAGCGTTTAGAGCTTAACGTCTAGATCGTCAGGCGGGTTAACAATATGTTCAGGTAAATCCTGCTGGATGGGCTCGGCATTAAGCGCTCGGTGGTACAAATACCACCCCGGTGGCAATTGAATGGCCATATTGACAACACGGTACATAATAGTCACCGGCAAACTGAGGCTAGCCGGTACACCCCCGGCTGCCAGCACGGCAGTCATTAAAGCTTCATAAATGCCAATACCGCCAGGTAAAACCGATATTAGCCCGGCAAAATTGGCAATGGCATATGCCAGGATTACAGCGCCCGGATTTACCCAGTGGCCAAACGCTAGATAGACCACGTAGATGCAAGTCATTTCTGTAAGGTTAGCTAGTATGCTAAAAAGTAGTGGCCGGCGTAATACATCAAGATTACGCCGAATATGCATATAGTGTTCGTGCAATTCGGTAAACAGCGCCTGGGCCCGGGCAATATTAATTGTCTCCGGATTACTGCGCCTAAACACATGAATCAGCCGGTTAATAAGTTTAGTGATAAAAGTAAAAAAGCTATTAATTCGCTGCTTGCTGCCAATGATATAAGTAACTGCTAGTGTAGAAACAAAAAGTAATGTCGTAAGTGAGCCGGCTACCAGAATTACGACATCATTGGCCTTGCCACCGATTGCCAACATAATTAGTCCAAGAAACAAGAAAAACTGGAAAGATATAAAAATCAGCACAAAACGCATCATTTGTACTAGCGTTGCCTTGGCACCCGAGACTTGTTCATCACGCATTCGCAGCCCGATATAAGAAAAGCCACTAACTCCCCCACTTGGAAAGACGGTGTTTACAAAGTTTAGTTCCAGGCTAAGTCGAAACATCGACTTGGTACGAAACCGATCCCCTAAAATACGAAAAAGTGCCTGATACATTTTTCCGTCGGAAAAGTGGTTGATAATTTCCAGCGGCACAATCAGTAGGACAAAAAAGATATTTACTTCGTTTAGTTTCTGTCCGGTATCTATTATTTGGCGCCGTAAAGCAAACAGAAGCGCTACCAGAGCGACAACGGTAACCCATGTCAGAATCAATTTCCAACGATTGGCATGCATTTTCTCGGCCATGATTCAGGAAACATTATATACGAAAAGCCGTTATACTTACTCTTATGATGCGTAGTTTGTGTGTTGTGGGGCGACAGCCTGCCCTAGGTTTGGCCGAGCTAGAAAGTTTATATGGTCCGGCCAAGCTAGCGCCGTTGGGCGAAAAAGCTGTATTAGTAGATGTAGACCCTTGCTTGCTAGCGTTCGACCGCTTAGGTGGTTCAATCAAGTTCTGCAAGATGCTAACCATTCTTGAAACTACCCATTGGCGACATATTGAAAAATTTCTGGTGGAAGTTTCGCCTGGGCATTCTGAGCGTATGCCAACTGGCAAAATGCACCTAGGACTTAGCGTTATTGGTTTTGACATTACTATTCAGCAGCTACAAGCTACTGCCCTGTCACTTAAAAAAGTTATTCGTAAAACCGGTCGCTCAGTTCACGTAGTGCCTAATAATGAATTGGAGCTCAGTAGCGCCCAGGTATATCACAATAAATTAACCAGCCAGACCGGCTGGGAACTGATACTTATACGCGAAGGCGGCAAAACATATATTGCCCAAACAGTTAAAGTGCAGGATATAGACGCCTACGCCGCCCGTGACCAAGCGCGGCCTAAGCGCGACACTAAAGTAGGTATGTTGCCGCCTAAATTAGCCCAAATAATCGTAAACTTAGCAGTTGGCGCATTACCAGATGAAGCCAAACAATCGGTTTGCGAAATTCCACCTGACCAGCCAATTCCAAAAATGCATTTCAAAGACTTCCGTGTGTTCGATCCGTTCTGTGGCACCGGTGTTATCCTACAGGAAGCCTTATTGATGGGTTACCCTGTTCTGGGTGGTGATAAAGACGCTCGCATGGTCCAATACAGTACAGATAATTTGGTTTGGTTAGCCGATAGATTCCAGCTAAATAACCTTGATTGGAAGATATATATTGCGGATGCGACCGAGACCAGTCTAGGTGATAGCCGCACGCTGGCCTGCGAGACCTATCTGGGACGGGCGTTTTCTAAACTGCCCGATCAACAAACGCTTAAACAGGTTATTAGCGACGTCAACACAATTCATAAAAAATTTCTACAAAATATGGCCACCCAAACAAAACCTGGCTTTCGGATGTGTTTGGCGGTACCGGCTTGGAAGACAGAAAATGGCTTTAAGCACCTCCCTACCCTTGATAAATTAGCTGAATTGGGCTATACTCGAGCAAGTTTTGTTCACGCTAATAACGACGACCTGATCTATCACAGAGAAAATCAAATTGTCGGGCGCGAACTAGCCGTTCTAATCAGAACGTAATGTAAGTTAACAGTCCAGTCTTTAGAGCCTCTTGCTTGGATGCAGTGCAAGGAAGCTAGCGAGGAACGAGTGAGTCGTACATGTTGTACGGTGAACGAGTGACAGAGCTAAGCTGACGCCGCAATGCGCCAAGAAGTCAGCAGAGTTTCATGCTCTGCATGGAAGCAGGCTGACTGGCAAGAGGTTCTAAATGTCACATGTTAAAGCTGGTGGAACAGCCAAAAATGTCCATGATAGTCCCGGTCAGCGCCTGGGTGTTAAGCTATTCGGCGGCCAAGCTGTTAAGCGTGGTCAGGTTATTATTCGACAGGTTGGTGCTTCTAAGCGCGGTGGCGTAGGCACCTTCACTTCCCGCAACTTTACCATCCATGCTGCTAAAGATGGCGTAGTCACATTCAAACAGCGTCGAGTTCGCTTATTCTCAGGTAAATCTGTCTCACGCACTGAAGTCACCGTCGAATAATCTATTAATCTGACTTAATGTCCTGCACCCGCTCGACAATAATTTGTTCATCATTTATGGGATAGATGGCTCCGAAGCCTGTCCATTCCCACTCTATATCGTGAAATTCGCCAACAAATGCACCATCCTCAAACCTACCGGTTGGTGCTAGCTGGCCGGGGTAGACTTTGACGGTAATACGATGTGTTGCATGATTCCATGACGCATCTGCCTTGTTCAAATCTGCCTTACTCGTAAAGTGAAGTGCGCCATAAAAAAGCTCCTCAAAAGTACCACGCCTAGGCGAACCACTATTGCTATCATGAATAGCCATACCAAACAAAGCATCCGGATCAGCTGGAGCAGCTATTTCGGCAGCCGCTTGAACAGCGTACTCCTTAATCAGATCACCTACTTGGCCATCGCTCAACAGGTTGTCTACGGCATCTCTTTGGTCTTTCAAACGACCTCCACTGTGCCGGTGCCTGTCCATAAACGGTCTGAAGTTAGCAAAAACGGCTTTTATATCCTCAGTTACCTGTCCCTCAGAAAGTTGCCTTAGAGCGTCATAGGCAGCTACCTCACTACCAGCTCCAAAATTTTGAACTACCCGTGAAGTTACGCCGCCATACTGTTGAACGGCCTCCACTGCCGGTTCATAAACAAAGCGGTAGAAGGTCTGCATCCCCGTTTCCGGATCAAGGTTACCATTAAGCCAGTTACTGAAATCTTCCGCGTATTCCTCATGATTAATAGGTTGTTCATAAGCTTGGGGTGGTTGAGCATCGCGCTCTTGCATTCTGGCTTCTACAAACGCCAGTTCCTCCGGACGAAGATTAGCGCTACCAAAAGGCGCTTGCCTCAATTCTGGGGGTGGTGACGATGATGCTTCGGCTAGAGACATTTGTTTTGTTTCCTAAAAACACATATTAGCATAAATTCTATGTATTGTCAATCTGATGTTACGGCGTTGTTGTTTTTATGCTACGCCGAGTGCCGGATCACCAATGACCAAGCCAATCGTAAACGGATTTTCTGACATATTATCTGGATGCGTGAGACCGAGTGATGAAAATACCAATGATACCCCAGCCACTTCAGTGGGAACAATTAGTTCTTTCATTGCCCGGTTGTGATAACCATCCATCACATATGTTGCGATGGGCTGTGCGCTAAATAACGAAAGTCCGTAGGCATCGGTCGCAGAAAAAGGCCTCTCTCTATAATGTCTTACGGGCTCAAGTTCTATATCTTGGGTGTTTCCACCGTAAAGCATACTGAACAATCCGCTTATATCCATAGGTTCGGGTAATAGCGCTCCCGTCAGACCCTTCACTGCTTCTTGAGTGGTAACCTCGTTAGCCGACAACATAACTTTCGCGGCAGCAATCTTACCACCGGCAATATCGGCCAAGCGACTATTAAACTTGCCTAGAAGCTCAGCTACTGGTCCACCCTCCTCGATCAACTTATGCATTTCAGCCGATTCTCTGAACCTTTCATCAATTCGATTACGGGCATCTGCCCAACCTTTAAGAGATGGCTCGTCCGTATCGGTAGTATGTGCTGGTATGGCACGTTCTGATTTACCTGATTTAAAGATTTGACGGAGTCCTCTAGCTATCCGTCTGCCACTAGTGAGTTTGGGTTCGGTTATTTCTGCGCGCTTTTCTGAACCGTTCATGATTCTATAATAACATAAGCATAATGAAAAGTCAATCTGATGTTACGGTGTTATTCCCAGCGTCGTGGGCTTGGCGTAAGTAGGTGTTGACCAATACGGCGTCTCAAACCAATCCTGGCTCCCACTTCTTGTCTCAGCGAGCTTGCTGCCTTTTGAAACTCTGTTGGCTGACGTGGGTCATCACGAGTTGCCCGTAATCTAAGAACCGCTCCCCTTTTAGTATCCTGAGTGTGCTGCTCGTCCAACCAGTAAGCTAGTCCTACTTGCTTCGACTCTTTACCAACTAGCATCTCAGCTTCATATAAACGACGTGTTCCGCTTAGGTATGGTTCTTCGACCACTAACTGTCTTACGCCGAGTACCTTCAACTGATCATCAAGCAAAGCCCGGTGACGTGCATCGTCACTCACTACCGTAACTTGATGATCATACATTTCGGGTAGATGTTCCAGTTCTATATCGGCAATAATCCTTGGAGGCGTTTCAAATAGTTGTTTCACAGCTTCAATATTATTTTCCGTCATAGTTGTAAGCCCATTATCAAGTTCAGCTGCTTCAGCAGATGGGTCGAAACTAGGATCAAATTCGGGAAGATCAGACATATAGTTATATTATAACATAAGCTAAATGCTTGGTCAATCTGCCGAGGTTGTGTGGGCCTTTAATACCGCCTGTTTGTTCTATAGGCCTAAATGGTGTCGAATTCGTTCAACCACGTCTGCAATTACCACCTGGCTTTTTACCAAATAGTCGTCAACTCCTAAAGAGCGGGCTCGCTCCTTATCACTTTCCTGACTTAGAGCCGTAAGCATAACCACTTTTATGTTGGCCGTCTCCGGCGTATTACGCAAAATATCAAGCACATCAAAACCACTGACTTTGGGCATCATGACATCAAGCAGAATTAAATCGGGCCGATAGGCTTGGGCAGAAGCCAGGGCGTCTTCTCCATTCGGAACACGCTTAATAGCAAAGCCTTCAGCCTCTAGGCGCGTTTGATATACCGCCGCCAAAGCGTCATCGTCTTCGACCAGTAGAATCTTTTTAGGTGGTGCCGCATTGGCAGGTGGCGTAACAGGTGCAGCGTTATCCATAACCATCATGGTAACTTAGTTACATGTAATTTTCAAACAGCCTACGTTTATTTAAGACATGCCTTAACAAAACCTTGGAACATTGGGTGCGGCCGATTAGGTCGCGATTTAAATTCAGGATGGAACTGACTGGCTAGTAAAAATGGATGGTCAATGCCTTCAATAATCTCAACTAAATCATTGGCACGGTTTACGCCGGTGGCCCGAATACCCCATTTTTCATACTGTTCACGATAAGCATTATTACATTCCCCGCGGTGCCGATGTCGCTCCACAATATCAGTACTGCCATAGATCTTAGCTGCCAGACTACCCTTTTCTAAATGGCAGTCGTAGTTACCCAGGCGCATAGTACCGCCGGTTTGTAATTTATCTTTTTGATCGGCCATTGTATTGATGATTAAATCCGGACCATCTGGATTAAGCTCAAAACTTGTAGCATCTTTAAGGCCAGCATTACGGGCTGCACCAATCACAGCCATCTGCAAACCTAAACAGAGCCCTAAATATGGCACTTTTTTATCCAAAGCATATTGGGCGGCTTTAATCTTGCCCTCTAGACCACGCTTGCCAAAACCACCGGGTACAACTATGCCATCGTAGCCTTTAAGCTCAGATGTAATGTTTTTAGTTTCATCGTACTGCGCAGCATCAATCCAAGTTATGTCTATATCAACGTCCTGATGCCAAGCGGCCGATTTGAGCGCCTCAAACACCGACATATAGGTGTCGGTGTTATCCATGTACTTAGCCACAAACCCAACCTTGATAGTCTGCGGATGCTTGGCGGTTGCCCGCTCAACAACTGCCCGCCATTCTTTTAAATGGGGTTTAGATGCTTTGACGTCAAGTTTTTTAGTTATGACGTTGATTATTCCACTGTCTTCAATAGTCAGGGGCACCTCATAAATGCTGCGGGCATTGGGCAATAATGCAATAGCTTCTTGTGGCACACCGCTAAACAGACTTAGCTTACGCTTAACATTAGCGTTGGCCGGTTTTTCGCTGCGCCCTACCAAAATATCCGGTGCAATACCCAGCGCGCGTAGTTCACGCACCGAGTTTTGTGCCGGTTTTGTCTTGGTCTCATTGCTGGCACCAAGATATGGCAAGTAGACCACATGAATATATAGACAGTTATCAAGCCCGACTCTTACGCCCAGTTCGCGAATAGCTTCAATAAATGACAGTGATTCGTAGTCACCTACCGTGCCCCCAATTTCCACAATATGAACATCAAAACCCTCACCAGCACTAATGATCCAGTCTTGAATTGCCCCTGTTAGGTGTGGGATTATCTGTACGTCATCTCCGTCAAACTTGCCGGCCCGCTCATCTTGAATTAGCTTCAGCAGCACACGCCCGCTCATTAGGCTGCTGGCGGTGGTCATTTCTTCGTCAATGAAACGCTCGTAATGGCCAAGGTCAAGATCGGTCTCGGCGCCATCTTTAGTAACAAAGCATTCGCCGTGTTCGCGCGGATTTAATAAACCAGCATCCACATTTAGATATGGGTCACATTTCTGCAGATTAACTTTGAGCCCGCGGGCTTTGAGGAGGTTGCCAATTGAAGCGGCAGTAATACCCTTTCCTAATCCAGAAAGCACGCCGCCTGTTACAAATATGTACTTAGTCGGTTTCTTGGACACACCGCTCCCCTATTTGTTCGTTACTATCCTACCCCATACCGCTTGAGGCAGCAAGCTAAAATACTACTTTAGAGATGCTATGGCCGCATCGAGTTGCGGATCTTTGTTATTTTTAATGTCGTCCGCGCTGCGATCAACTTTCTTATCTGGTTCAATGCCTTCTTTATCAATATTGCGTCCGTTTGGTGTGTACCAACGAGCAACAGTAACTTTTAGTTCGCTGCCGTCTTTAAAATTAATCAACTGCTGAACACTACCCTTACCAAAGCTCTTTTTGCCCACGAGCGTAGCTGCACCGTTGTCTTTTAAAGCACCGGCTGTTATTTCACTGGCACTGGCACTGCCTTCATCTATCAGTACGACTGTCTTTAGGCCCTGCAAGATTGCATTACCACTAGATGAATACGTGCGATCGACTACGCCACCTCGCCTTTCAGTCAGCACCGTCTTGCCAGGCGGCAGCCAAAGACTAGACACTTTGACGGCGGCTTCGAGCAAACCACCGGGATCACTGCGCATATCTAGGACCACAGTCCTAACATTCTTGTCTTTGAAGTCCTGGGCGGCTTTTTGACTTAAACTGACTGTATCTTCACCAAAACGACTGATCTTAAGATAACCAACGTTGCCCTCTAAAATTTTTGAGGTAACACTTGGAACAGTGATGGTGGCACGTGTAATTGAAATTTCTTGTGGGGTTGTGCCGCGAATAATTTTTAATTTCACCTGTGTGTCTTTAGGACCGCGAATTTTATCTACAGCCTGACTGACCGTCATATCCGCGGTGCTCTTACCATCAACTTCAACAACTATATCTTTAGGTCTTAGGCCAGCCTTTTCAGCCGGAAAGCCACTAATGGGGGCAATAACGACAATATTATCATTGGCATCTTTGCCCAACTCGGCTCCTATGCCAGTAAAAGTGCCGCTGAGCTCGTTACTGAAATCTGTCGCCTGATTGGGATTAAAGTATTCAGAGTAAGGATCACCGCTGGCCGTCACCAGACCCTGCTTCAGGCCATCAAGCAGTTTATTGATATCGAGTTGGCCATCGTAGTTGGCCTTAAGTGAATCATAAACTTGTTCAACTGCCCGATAATCCAAATTGGCCGGTAAGTTCTTGGCAACTGGTTTCGATGTAAAACGTCCGAGTGACACATGAATACTACCGTTACCTACTCCTATCCCAGCAATAAAAATAGCTAAAGCTAGGAACGAGCCTATCAGTAAGCGTGGCCACTGCCGTTGCTTTTTAACTTCAGTCTCTATTTCTGACATTCGCTAACCATTATCGCATACTATTCCTGAACCCCAGCTGAAAACCCCATAAATTACTTAGCTCAACTCAATTAACAATTTTGGCTAGCTACTATCCTATAAAGCTTAAAGGCTACAGGCTTGGTTGCAGCACAAGGAAGCCGTGAAGCACGGAATGAGGCGTATAGGTAATACGGTGAATGAGTACTGGAACGGCTGGCGCCGTAATGCGCCAAGAGTGATCGTCAGGTGGCCAGCTCCGCTAGCCAGCAGGACGATCGCGGCCTGTAGCTTTTACTGGAAATGGATGAAGACTAGGCCGGTGGTGTACCTCCAGCCCTCTGAGTACTGACCATTCAACGCAGCATTGTACTGAGAAACGTAAATGGTTCCGTTGCCACCAACAGATTCAACATACATGGCGTGACCGTATGGGCCAGAATTACTAATGGCCACATCGCCTTCCCGAGGTGTGCCGTCAACAGGAATACCGGAAGCCCGAGCATTGTCGTCCCATTGGTTAGCATTACCGATGCCGCCCCAATAAGGCATGTGCCGTCCACTGTTCCAAACTTTCCAGGCAGTAAAGCTAACACATTCTCGGTTATACATGCCCCAGTTATCTATCTGGCTGTCTTGCGGTGCATTTGCCCAGACTGATGGATAACCACCATTGTTGGGATCACCTTTCATGCTGCCTATGTTGTAGCGGGAGTTTTCAATGGCCTGTTGGCGGCGTAATTCAGATATTTGACCGTTATTAGACTTAATCTGGGAGCTCAAATTGGCCTGTTGACCCTCATTAGCAGCCAATAAGGCAGCTTGCTCAGCCCGTTGACCATCTAACTGGACATTCATGGCCCGTTGATCAACTAATAACTTATCGACTTCTTCTTGTTGCTTAGCTAATTGTAGTTTTAAGTCAGTAATTTTTTGAACGGTTGATTTAATCTTATCCGACACCGAATTTCGGTATTGCTGCTTATCAACAAAATCACTCAAGTCTTTACTAGAAGCCAGCATTTCAAGCGTACTAATCTGTCCTTCCAAGTACATGGTTTTGATGTTTTCACCTAGAATTGCTTTTTGCTGTTCTAGTTCTGCTTGAGCAGCAGCAATCTGTCGCTGTAAATCATCACTTTTTGCTTGATTGGCATTGATCTGAGCTTGAAGTGTGTCAATTTGTTGTTGCAGCTTAAACACAGCATCAGCCAAACTGGCAGCTTCGGCACCTAGTTGAGCTCGAGCTGCACTGTTCTGGTTATTTTGAGCCCTAAGAGCATTAATTTGATCATCAAAACGGTCTGCTAGCACCAGAGGGTGCGCAATTACAGTAAAGCCAAAGACCGCCGTCATAATTGCCAGCGGCACAACTGAATAGCGAGTGAGGCCTGCTTTTCGTTTCATTTTTAGTTTTTTTATAACCCTCGGAATCATACCATACCTCTTAAGCTTTTGCAATTGATCGAAACCTGGCAATCTGCCCTAGCTGTACCTTAAGTATACTGCTTAAAACAAGTAGTCTCAGTTAGTTATTAAGCAGAGCTTTATTTAGTTGTTTTAAATTTGAGATAACGCCTCGTAGCCAATATAGAAGAAAAGGCACCGATGAGTATACCAATGGCCATTTGGCCTGTCAAAATGAGCCAAAAGTGCTCACTAAAGTAGTCGCTGGCAAAGCCAATATCTAGTAGTCCTAGGCTGGTTGCTTCAAATGTTTGCGAGGTTACAGTAAATAAGCTGCCTACCAGAATAACTGAGACAATCGAGGCAATAACCCCGTACAACATAGTTTCAACCACAAAAGGACCACGAATAAACAAGGTACTGGCACCGAGTAAACGCATAATTGTTAGTTCTTCACGTCGGTTAAATATAGCCATTTGTATTGTATTAAAAATTATCAGTGTCGATATAATCGTAAAGACAATGACACCTATTAAGGCAGCTTCACGCATGAACCGAGTCGCTTGAGTAATTTTGTCTATAGCCTCTTTGCGATCACCACTATACGAAGTCTCGTCCGATTGCAGACGCTTAACGACTGGTTCCTCAAGATAATCTTTAATTTCGTTGATCTTGTTGGGATCTCTAGGCTTAATTTGAATGGTGGCAGGTAGTGGGTTATCGCCGGTCGCACCAATGGCCGCTAGTAGATCAGGATTATTCTTGTTTTGTTGTTGGTAAGTTTTCAGAACCTCATCTTTAGAAACGTACACAACGGACTTAACATTTGGGACTTTTTTTATGTCGCTGATAAGCTTGTCACGATCTTTAGGTTCTACGCTGTCTTTTAGGTAGACTGAGATATCAATTTTATCGGTAATCTGCGAAATCGTATGCGTGAAGGTAGCGTTAGATATAACTAAAAAAAGAACTATAGTCAGGGTGACTAGCATCATGGCTATGGCTGCAATGGCCAGCCAGGCGTTGCGCACAAAATTAGCAATACCGGTTGTTATAATCCGCTCGAGCGTAATCATGCGGCGACGCATACCGGTCGGCTTCATCCCTTGTAGTCTCCCCTGGCTTTGTCGCTGGAAATCTTGCCATCTTTAATGGTTATGACGCGGCGTTGCAGTTTATTTACGATGTCTTGGTTATGCGTGGTCAGCAATACTGTAGTCCCGTATTTATTAATCTTTTCCAGTACTTTAATAACGTCCCAAGCATGTTTTGGGTCGAGGTTTCCGGTTGGCTCGTCGGCTATTAATATCCGTGGTTGTCGCACCACTGCCCTAGCAATTGCCACCCGTTGACGTTCTCCACCGGATAGTTCCAGTGGCATACGTTTTTCTTTACCGACAAGTCCGACAATATCTAGCACTTTTGGCACCGTGTGGTTAATTTCACGGTTGGCATAGCCAACCAGTTCCAGCGCAAATGCGACATTTTCAAACACTGTCTTATTAGGTAACAGTTTAAAATCCTGAAATACCACCCCGATTTTGCGGCGCAGCAATGGGATTTCTTTATCTTTTAATTTGTCATAGTCTATGCCACCAACAATGATTTTGCCACTGGTCGGCCGTTCTTCCCGGGTCAATAACTTAAGAAGTGTTGATTTACCAGCGCCACTTTGCCCAACCACAATTACAAACTCCTTCGGCTCAACGTGTAGTGAAACACGGTCCAGAGCCGGACTAATTGTACGATTGTAAGACTTGGTAACTCTGTCGAGTAGAATCATGTTCTCTTATTATATAGCGTTATGCGGGTATACAAAAACCCCTTATGGTTTTATTCATAAGGGGTTTAGGGCTGCAGAAAAATTACTGCTGAGCGGGCGCGGCTGGATCTTCTGGAACCGGGCTTTCTGATGGTGTGCCTGGGTCTGAAGCTGGTGGAGCCGGGTCAAAAGATGGTGATGGAGCAGGTGCTGCCCCGTTATCGCCACCGGTTGGCTCATCACTTGGTTCACTTGGCATCGGATCTGGGCCGGCGGGCACTGGCTGATCATTCTGATCTGGTGCTGCGGCTGGATTTCCTTGGTCGTCTTGCATTGTAATACCCTCGCTTATTTTTATAAACAACTCTTAAACCTTAACAATTTACGCTGCTTAGTGTCAAGGCTACTACTGCCCAAAGGATGACTCTAAGTATGCCTCTATTAGGGGTTCCAGCTTGCCACTTAAGACAGCCTCAATATCTGATGTCTCGTAATTGGTGCGCAAATCTTTTACCTGCTTATACGGATGCAAAACATAGGAACGAATTTGGTTACCCCAAGCGGCCTGCTCGTTGGGACCTTTGAGCTCAGAAATTTGTTCAACATGCTGTTCAAGCTGTAAAGCTGCTAGTTTTGAGCGCAAAATAGTCAGGGCCGTTTCTTTGTTCTGTAGCTGAGAACGTTCGTTTTGTATTGATACCACAATACCGGTTGGTAAATGAGTTATGCGTACAGCTGAATCAGTAGTATTTACCGACTGACCACCGTGACCACCACTCCGAAAAACATCTACTTTTAATTCTTTTTCATCGACAACTAGTTCTTGAGGTGCATCAATTTTAGGTAAAATATCGACTTTGGCAAAGCTAGTCTGCCGCAAGTGATCAGAGTTAAATGGGCTCAATCGCACCAAGCGGTGCACGCCTTGCTCACCCTTAAGCTTGCCGTAGATAAAATTTCCACTGATTTCTAAGGTGACGCTTTTTAGACCGGCTTCATCGCCACTGCTTTGTTCTAAAGTTTTGAGCTGATAGTTATTACTTTCTGCCCAGCGCGTATACATTCTTAGGAGCATCTGTGCCCAGTCTTGAGCATCAGTACCACCGGCACCGGCGTAAATACTGACAATGACGTCATGATCATCATATGGACCAATAAATTTCAATTCATTCTTTAGACCAGCAAACGTCTGTTCTGCCGCTTTTATTTGCTGCTGTAGATCAGCCGTTAAACTACTGTCTTTAAGAGCAATCAAGTCGCGCACGTCAGTTACCATCAGCTCTAGTTCACGCCATGGAGCAATGCGTGCCTCTAATTTACTAATCTGTTTCATAACGTCCTGAGCCATCAAATTATCTTTCCAGAAATCAGCTGCCTGACTGGCTAGTTGCAGTTTTTGAAGTTCGGTTTCAAGCTCGGCAATATGCAGGCGCTCAATAGCCTGCCCAATATCTACGCCTAGTGTGGAGGCCTGTTTTTCTAAGTCCATGCTTGTAGTTTACAGGACAATCATTTCCAGAGTGGTAATAGCTGTTTGTGAAGCCTGGCGTTGAAATCTTCGCCAGCATTACCCAGCGTGCCAAAGCCCCAGACATTTTCTTCAAACAGCGCCCGGCTAATCTTAATTATTCCCTCTTTAGTAATAGCATTGATGCGGTCAGGTATTTCGTAATAATCGTCAATTTTATCGTCAAAGAAATAGCGTTGCGAGTAACCGTTAGCTGTACCACCAACTGTTTGACCGCTACGCTGGAAACGGCCCAGCGCATACTGCTTGGCGGCTTCAATATCAGATTTATTAAGCTTACCAGCAAAAACTTCTTGAAGCTCTTGGATCATTATGTCAAAAAGAGCGGGCGCATTTTTAGGCAAAATCTGGGCCCCAAACCACCAGTTACTGGTCTGCTCAGTCAGTCCAAAACCGGAGCTCATGTGATAAACCAAGCCGCGCTCTCGGGCTGTGCCCAAAATGCGCGAATAAAGTGTTTCGGTTAGCATGGCATTTATGAGACCTAAAGCATCTCCTTCAGCATCATCTAAACGCCGTTGCAGAAAAGTATCCATATAAAAATAGAGGTTATCGACACTTTCATTGTGCAGATAAAGCGGGCTGAGTAAACGCTGCGGCTTTTCAAGCGGCAGAGGCGTGCGGCCTTCCCCACTAGGTAGCTCTAAGCTGGCAAGTAATTGTTTTACCAGTCGTCGACGCTGTGGCGGTAAATTGCCGGCAATCACAAACCGTAAATTGCTGGTGGTATGCGTTTGTTTGTAATGATCGCGCACATCCTCAACGTTTACATTATCCATAAGGGCAAAACGATGCTGGTCAGTTAGTACCATGAAACCATAGGCCTGACGTAGCGCCAGACTCAAATAGCGAAAATGATTATTGCTCCTGGCCATCAACTCCTCACGAACATTACCGAACTCGGCCTCAAACTCTTCGGCTAAGAATAGTGGTTTGGTAATGGCGGTGAGTATTAAGCTAAGTACCCTATCCCACTCAAAATCTGCGCACTCTGCTTCATAAGTTATTTCATAGGTGCCGGTGCTGGCATTACTATAGGCACCATTTTTCTCAAACTCAGCCTGAAAGGCGCGCGCCTTAGGAATCAACTCATTGGCGCCGAGCAATAAGTGCTCCATAAGATGCGGCGTTTCCCATTTATGCTTCGGTACCAAATATTCACCGGCTCTAAAGTTGAGGTCAAAGGTCATAACACTGGCATCAGGTACGTGTATCAGCAGCCCTTTGGCACCATTTTTTAGAGTCAGTTCAGTGACCGAATGTTTCATAAATTAGTCCTCTATTTACGTTTGCGATTTTTTGCTTTACGCTGGCGCTCGGCTTTTCGAGCTTTTTTGCGTTTGTCTTGTTGCTTACGTTTAGTCTGCTGTTCTTCATCGCTAGACGAAAAATCACCGACTTCAAATTCTTCAGCTTCAATAACCGTATCGGCATTATCGACTGATTTACGAGCCGCCCGGGTTAATTCTGTTTCGATTGGCTGTTCAAGCTCACTGGCATCAACCGGTTCAGCATGGAATAAAGCCTGAACAACATCATGACGTAAATCATTTTGCATAGTCTCGAATAAAATCTGGCCTTGACGACGATATTCGACCAAAGGATCCCTCTGCCCAACGCTAATCCAGTGAATGCCCTCCCTCAAGTGATCCATATTCTCTAGATGCTGCATCCAAAGATTATCAAGCACCTGCAAGTAGACATCGCGCTCTACCTTACGCAATATATCAGTACCAAACGCCTTTTCACGAGCGTCATACAACTCATTAGCCTCTTGCAACAGCACTTTGCCAAAACTGTTAGTGTCGCTATCAAATAGACGGTCAAGAATGGCCTCATCAAAGGCAAAGACGTCTTTAATGATATCCTCGAATTGATCGCTAGTGTTTAGTGGCGAATTAGCTAGCGCTTGAGCCTCTTCTTCAATAAAAATCTTGATACGAGCTTTAATATCAGCATCGTGCAAAATTTCGCTGCGCATAGCATATATAGCCCGCCGGTGCCGGTTCATAACATCGTCGTACTGGACAACATTCTTGCGGGCATCAAAGTTGAAGCCCTCAACTTTTTTCTGAGCAGCTTCCAGGCTCTTACTAATCATGCGATTTTCAATTGGCGTTTCGTCGTCAACCCTCAAGCGGTCCATGATAGAGCCAATCCGTTCGCCACCGAAAATACGCATCAGATCGTCATCGGTACTGACAAAAAACTGGGTTGTACCAGGGTCGCCTTGTCGGCCGGCTCGTCCGCGTAGCTGATTATCAATACGACGTGATTCATGACGCTCAGAACCTAAGACAAACAGGCCACCTAATTCCTTGACATCATCACCAAGCACAATGTCGGTACCACGACCAGCAATGTTCGTAGCCAGCGTCACAGCACCCTTTTGACCTGCCCGGGCCACGATGCCGGCTTCACGTTCGTTATTCTTGGCATTTAGTATTTCATGCTTAATCTTGGCCTTCGTAAACAAACGACTCAAGACCTCGTTTTTTTCAACCGATACTGTACCTAGCAATACCGGCTGGCCACGCTGCTGCGCAACCTTGACCTCTTTTACAATAGCCCGGAACTTGCCTTCTTCGCTTCTGTATATGCGGTCAGTGCGGTCTTCACGAGTTATTTTTTTATTAGATGGTACTTCCACGACTTCAAGCTTATAGACCTGATGAAATTCCTCTTCTTCGGTTTTGGCTGTACCTGTCATGCCGGCCAGTTTATCGTATAAACGGAAGTAGTTCTGGAAAGAAATAGTCGCCAGCGTCATTGATTCTTCCTGGACCTCTACACCTTCCTTAGCTTCAATGGCCTGGTGTAGACCTTCGTTATAGCGCCGCCCTTTTAGTAAACGGCCAGTGAACTCGTCAACAATTACGACTTCACCATCGTTAGTAACAACATAGTCTTTGTCGCGCTTAAAAAGGGCGTGAGCCTTGAGTGCCTGATCAAGATGGTAAATAGTCCGTATATTTTCAGTGTCGTATAGATTTTGGATGCCCAGAGTCTTTTCCATCAAGGCAATACCTTCGTTGGTCAGTATGACTGAACGGTGTTTTTCATCCTTCTCATAATGTTCGTCATCTTTGAGTTTGCGCACTACTTTAGCAAACTGGGCGTAGGCACTACCACTGGTGACGGCTGGAGCAGAGATAATCAACGGCGTCCGGGCCTCGTCAATAAGGATCGAGTCAACTTCGTCAACGATGGCGTAATGCAATGGTCGTTGACGTAGCTGGTCAATTTCACGCACCATGTTATCGCGTAAATAGTCAAAACCGAATTCATTGTTGGTGCCATAGGTAATGTCGGCATTATAGGCTTCTTGGCGAGTGGCCGGTTTTAGGTGATGGAAACGTGGATCTTGGTGCTTAGTATTACTAAATTTTGGGTCGTAGACATAGGATTCATCGGCGATAATAACGCCTGTACTCAGACCAAGAAAATCATAAACCTGCCCCATCCAGCCGGCATCACGTTGCGCCAGGTAGTCGTTAACGGTCACCAAATGGACCCCTTTACCGGTCAGGGCATTAAGATATACCGGCAAGGTGGCCACCAGAGTCTTACCTTCACCGGTCTTCATTTCGGCCACGCTGCCTTCGTGCATAACCATGCCACCAATTAACTGAACGTCAAAGTGGCGTTGTCCTAATGTGCGGGTGGCGGCTTCGCGCACGGCTGCAAAAGCATCTGGCAATAACTGGTCCAAGCTCTCTTTGGCTAAGCGTTTTTTGAATGCGTCTGTCTTAGCACGCAGCTGCTTATCTGTCAGCTTCTTGTAAGAATCGGCCATGGCATTGACCTCTTTAACCCTTCGGGTTAGTCGCTTAAGAGTCTTTGCCTGCGGATCACCTAATACACGCTTCAGAATTTTCTTCACTATCAATAACCTCCATCAGATTCGCGCTGGATTATATTGTACCTGATGCTGCCCTACGCACGCCAGTCATTTCGCGGTGGCGCGGGCATAGATAATGGCTATCAAGCCCAAGCCAACTAACATTAGTCCCAAGCTTTGAACAGGTGTCGTTTTCTCTTTAAAGATAAAGAAGCTGGCAATGGTGGAGGCAAAAATAGCGCCACCAAAGACAACCGGCGAAACAATACCGACCTTATTCTGGGTTAAGGCTTTAGTTAGAGAAAGACCAAAAAAGGCTATGGCAACACCACCACATAGGGCCATTACCACCCCAAAACGATGACCAATAACTTCTTTCTTATTGAGTAACGCAACGGCCAGAATAATAGGAATTATGGCCGAAATACCGTTAACAATAGCTGTGGCCAGTGTCGCGCTGGTATGACGCGAAGCGGCCGCAATAAAGAGCAACGCCGTACTATAGAAAACCATTGCTAGAAATAGATAAACCATATGAATATTATACGCGGCGGCGCATGCGTGAGAGCATTCTTTTATGCAGTGCAAGCGTAGAATGCGTCTCTTTGTACTTTTTGAGTAAATTTTTGAGCTTGGTTTCAACTATATCGACGGAAGCATACATGTTCATAGTTGCTTCAGTAACGATAATTTTATCGTGCGGCAGAATCATCACCACCTCGCACACACAGTGTTTTTTATCTTTTGCTTTGGTGTTTTTGAGGATAACTTCAGCGTGCAATGCTTCACGGGTTTTACGTGGCGTAAAACGATCTAATTTGCCAATTTTTTTGGTGACGTATTCTCGCAGTTTCTTATCGACTTCGGTGTGAACACCTGAGATTTCCAGTTTTTGAATCATATTTCGACCCTCCCTCCCATGTATGGTTGTAAAACGTCAGGAACCCGTACCGACCCGTCCTTATTCTGGTAATTTTCTATAATTGCTATCAGCGGACGCTGAGAAAACGCCGTAGCATCATTGGTGTGTATGAGCTCAATCCTTCCATCGGCGCGACGGACGCGAGTTTGCATGCGGCGTGCCTGATAATCGGTAATGTAGTCGGCCGTATGCGTTTCCCGGTAGCGATTTTGACCCGGCAACCAAGCCTCTATGTCTACACCTCTAGCATTGGGTCCACCAATGTCGGCGGTACATTTGAGCAACACTTGATATGGTAATTTGAGAGCAGACATTAAGTATTCCTGAACGGCAATCATAAATAAATGCTCTTGCAGCGAGTTTTCCGGTAAGTCAAAGCTTTCCATCTCCAGTTTATCGAACTGATGGAGGCGCAACATGCCTTCCACGTCTTTACCATAGGTGCCGGCCTCGCGCCTAAAAGCAGTGGTATAGCCTACATAGCGAATTGGCAGATCTGCCTCATCCAGGATTTCATTCAAGTACATCGGCGCCATTGTATGTTCGGCACTGGCATTGAGCCATAAGTCTTCGTCGGCAAGCTTGTAGGTCTGCTCCTCTTTATTAAGCCGCCCTGTAGCCTCAAAGGCTTCGGTACGTGCCATGGCCGGCGGCAGAACCGGCACGAATGCTTTATTACCAACTTTTAACTTATTATCATCGATAATTTGTTGTAGAGTCTTCTCATTGCTAAGCACATCCAACCCAAACTGCATTAGGGCGAATTGCAGCCTTACCAAGTCACCTTTTAGATATAAAAAGCGCGCACCAGTAACTTTGGCGGCACGTTCCTTATCAATCCAGCCTTTGGCTTCGGCAATATGCCAATGGTTTTGGGGTTCAAAATCAAAAGTAGGCTTGTCGCCCACAGTTTTAGCCACGACATTTTCATCTTCACTGGCCCCCACCGGCACATCAGCTGTCGGCATGTTAGGAACTTGTTTAAGCAGCTGTAGGAAGTTGTCATTAAGAGGGCCTAGCAGCGCTTCCGCCTGACTGACCTGTTCCTTGACCTCCCTACCTCGCTCCAACTGCTCCTGTGATGGGTTGCCACCTTTTAGTGCGTCTGCTAATTTATTACGCTCAGCACGCAGTGCCTCAATCTTGGCTATTAATTCGCGGCGGTCATTATCGAGCTTCAGCAAATCGGTGATGCTAACCTTATAGCCTTTTTGGGCGGACTTTTCTGCAACAAATTCTGGATTATCGCGGATAAACTGTATATCAAGCATGAAGTTAGTATAACGTATAGAGTTTGTCTTCTTGGCTAATTTTTAGATGGAAGATTCTTTATATATTCCACCAGAGCGCGGGGTGTGTAGTTTACTTTTAGCAGATAGCCGTCGGTTTGGGCTTCCATTTTTTGACGAGTTTCGGGATCTTCCCCAAAGTTTGTCAAAACAATAATCCGGGCTTTAAAGTCAGGTGATTTCTGTGGGTCACGCAACGCTTTCAAAATATCAAAACCGGACATATTAGGCAGCATTAAATCAAGTAATAACAGATCAAAATCGCCATTTTGGGCTAACTTGAAGCCCTCCAGACCATCTTTCGCAACTGTGACCCCATAGCCCTCTTTGCGTAGTACCATGGCATACAGGTCGGCTAGTTGCGTTTCGTCCTCAATAAAAAGAATTTTTTTAATCACACCTTAATCCTAAACCGCTTAAAGCTGAACCGCAACTAGACTAGCTTAGTTTGGCTTCGTGATTGAATATTTTTTAGAGTAAGTTCGGTACGAGCTCTGGCGTAGCTACAATAATCGCATTCACCTCCCATTGCCGCTGTACCGACCGCCGGCATATCGCCTTCCAAGCATTCTTTCATCTCGGCCAGTGTGGGTTCAACCCAACTGTCATCGCCTTGGTACGGAATTATCTTGGTACGGAATTCAACTTTATCAAAGAAACCATCCAGATCTAGCCGACCGTTGGTGTACACAAAATAAGCAGTATTATTTACATTCAGATCGTTCTGCCTGAGAAGCCATTGATAGACTTCAAGTTGGCGTTTATAGCTTATTTGCCAATCGGCATCTATATTTATTTCTGATGCTTTGGCCGTGGCCTTGTAATCGACTACAATCGCCTGTCCGTTCTCGTCTATCCAAATATCATCAATGGCACCAAATACATGCAAATTAGTAGGCTTATGCAGCGTAAAAACCCCTGTAAAATTCTGCCGCCATTTGTCTAGTTCGGGGTGCTGCATTGGTACAGCTTTTATCTCATATTCAGTCATCCAAGGATGTGGTTCAGCTTTCTGTCGGTAAACATCAAACTCTTTCTTAAGTAGCTCATCAATTGCTTTATTGATTTGGAATGGCGGGCCGTCGGGGCGCTTAATCTTGAGTCGGGCATCTAACCAGAAGCAGCGTGGACACTGCTTAAAAAGTTCTATTTTAGAACGACTGATTTTAAACGGCGTCTGTTGGCCTGGTTTATAGGGCTGTGAGCGCTGTCGCCAATAAGTATTTGCCATGGTTAGCCTATTCTATCAGTAATTCACGAGCAAGAAGCCGAATAAATTATTTCTTCAAACCTAGCACCATTATCAACACAAAAGAAGCTTTAGCTAACAGATTTATAAGTAGATAGTTACGCTCCACGGTGTTGAAATCTTTAGCCCAATTTTTGGCCTTTAACTCAAACCACAGGTTGGTAACTGCTGATAGTGAGGCGACCGTTAAAACAACCATAAGAGCGTAGACGAACCATGGCAGACGAACCATTCCAAACAATGACGTAGACACTATCATTGTAGCCAAAGCGAACCAAGCTAGCGCCCCACTAGCAAAAACCAACCAGAAATTTATCCATTGCGGACGGCGTACACGCATATTCTCGCGTTCGGCCATGTAGCCTAAGATGCCGGATAGTAAGACCAGCCCGGCTATCATTTTGAGGTATAAAATGTCTTGTCCACCGCTGAATATGGCTATGATTTCAAACATCAACGCCGGCATGATTCCGCCCATGCTCACCCATGTCAGTGGCGATAAACGATTCCCCATTTGCTTAACGTACTGTTTGCGCCAATGGGTTAATGCAAGAATGGCTGTTACAAGGCCGACTACCATCAGGGCAGCCGCCGGCCAGCGCATGTCTATATCAATAATGTGATGAATGGCTGGCGCAAATACGGTGGTGCTTTGGCTGGCCAGTTCGTCGCTTGTGGCATGACTGACAACAAATGGATAACTAGTTGGCTTCATTAAGAACCAGACAGCTAAACCCAAGAAACCAAATATAATTGCACTGACTAGGTGCAAGCGCTGCAACTGATAATTCAAAACCTCTTTATTCGACTTCTTAGCCATTTCTTAGACTATACCATGGAATCTGGTTTACACTTAAATGCATGAATTCTCTGGCAACTTTAGGTGGCGGCTGCTACTGGTGCCTCGAGGCGTTCTACCAACGCGTTAAAGGTGTCGAAAAGGTAGTTTCGGGCTACTGCGGCGGACACTTAGATAATCCGACCAGTCAACAGGTCTACACTATGACAACTGGCCATGCTGAAGTCGTACAGATAACTTTTGATCCAGAGATAGTTACCTATAAAGAACTATTGGAAATATTTTTTGCCATGCATAACCCTACTACCCTAAACCGTCAGGGCGCAGATGTCGGCGAAATTTATCGGTCGGTTATTTTTTATCATGACGCGGAGCAGAAAAAAGTTGCACAAGCTATGATAAAAGATTTTGTACCTACACTTTACAAAGATCCGATCGTTACTCAGTTAGCACCGTATGAAAAGTTCTGGCCGGCTGACGAAAATAGCCAGAATTTTTATAACAATAATCCTGGTCAGGCCTACTGCCAAATAGTTATTGATCCTAAAATCCAAAAACTTCAGCAAAAATTTGCAGCTAAGTTGAAATAGTCTGCCTGGAAACATATCGATTGTCGTTGATATAAAACCGCCAAAGTTGATCAGTCGCCTTGGTAATACCGATGCGTGCGGAAATGCCAATTTCTTCTTCAGACATCGGTTCAGCAGGTGGTAACAGTTCTAGGCTCTCTTTGCCGAGCATATGACCAGATAACTTGGTATCTCTAATTCCCAGGGCCTGAGTAAGTTTACCGGGGCCATTTGTTAGCTGTAATACATTATCTGTGCCACGATTGTGCATCATAATTTCAGTGCCCTCAAGCGGCTCAGCGGCTCGGATAAGAACTGCTTCCCCTCTGCCAGCTTGCCCGACCACAATATTCAGGCAGTAATGCATACCGTAGGTAAAATATACATACAAATAGCCACCAGCCTTAAACATCGGCGCTGTGCGTTTGGTTAAACCTCTAAAACTATGGCTGGCTGGATCATCTTGGTTATAAGCCTCAGTTTCGACAATTTTAACACTTAAAGTACCTATCGACGTGTGACGCACCAATTGGCAGCCTAAAAGCTTTGGCGCCGCTTCAATAGCAGGTAATTTAACTGTTAGCATTTATTCCTCGACACGGACATCACGCCAGAAAGCCACGTAGTTACTAAAGTCTTGTTTGACCTTATCGATAGCACTGGCTAGGGGTTGTTTATATGTCCAGGCGCTGTCTACGCTACACTTCTCTCCTTCACAAATATTGTAATAGCTGCAGTCGCCTTTCCAGGGACAGTTATAGGGCGTATCGCTGTCTTCTAGAAACTCTTTATTGACGCTGCTTGGTGGAAAATACCAGTTACCTTCAATAAAAATTAAATCTTCTTGTGGTGATTCGGCCACAATTTTGCCCTGCCAGATTGCTTTCATGTTACTCTTCCAGTCTTAGGCGTTTGATTAGCCAGTCGCGCGGCAAAATACTTAAGAACCAACCGGCACGCGGGCCAGCGGTTTTACCGATCAGGGCAGTATAAAGCGTGCTAAAAAGTTCTTTTGGCTCCAGATTGCTAGTTTCTTTGAAATCATAAATAGTCTTGTGAAACCATTCGCCATCAGCTTCAGCCGGTGCTTGCTCGACTTTTTCAGCCAAGTCGCGCAAGAATTGCTTTTGTTTTTCGTTGAATTGATTAGAGTCAATTTTGCTGGTCAACTCGAATTTAACCTCCTCAGGAGCACGCAACTTGAGCCACTCGCCTACAAATTTCAGTTCTTTCCTGATGATATCGGCGTCTTCGGTCGCCAATTTAGCATGTTCAGTCCGTTTAATGATTGCCAGGGTCTTATCTACATCCTTCAACGATGCTTGGTAGCTGGCTACCAAATGAGAGAACGGTATCCTACTAACTGTTCGGGTAGTATTGCCTCTGGTAGCAATGTACAACAACTGTTCTTCGTCGGCAGTTTTATCAGGTTTAGCACTAAAGGCGGCATATTCGTCCATCATCTGAACAACACCGTTAACCGGATCAAAATAGAGTCGTTTACTAGGCGGTGGGCGCAAAATAAAATAGCGTACGACTTCTGGAGGCATTAGTTTGGCGCCTTCTACAGCATCAAGACCAGTGCCTTTGCTGGCACTCATTTTTTTGGTGTCACCGACCATGTTTATAAAATCATAAGCCACTGGGTATGGTGGCTCAGCATCGTAAACATCACGTACAATTTCTACGCCTGTATCGAAACTGCCCCCCTTGGTCATGTGATCACGTCCCGAGGGTTCAACCGCAACTTTTTGTAGCCACCAGTGTGCAGGCCAGTCCAAGCGCCAGTCTAGCTTGACCCCTCCTTTATCATAGGCCACTGTTTTAGACTGGCCCTCGGTAGATTTATAAGCTAGATTCTTAGTGGCCATGTCAATTGATTCAAAAGCTCGTTTGACTAATCGCTCGCCTTCTCTAACCTGTATTGGTGACCAGGTATCTTCGAGTTTGCGCCCGGAAACGGTTTCCAGGGCTTTGCGCGCCTCTGGCACCTTAGACAATGCTTTTTCGATAGCTGGCACATACCAACCTGACCGATACTTCTGGTGCGCACGCACATACTCCACTTCTATGTTTAGTTCTGTGCAGGCATCTTTCAATCCCTGCAAAAAATAATCTGCCATAGACTGCTTTGAGCCGTCAGGAGCCGGAATATCACAAAGCGGTACACCTAGATATTGTTCATAGTCGGCCGGTAAACTAATTGGTAGTTTACGGAAAGCATCAAAATCATCCACAAATTGGATATGACGAGCTTGCCTTCCCCGCCTTTGCAGTTCCAATAAAATAGCGTCACAAGTTACTAGCTCGCGTAAATGACCAAGATGGTACGTCCCGGAGGGCGAACTACCCGACTCAATCAGAATCTCGCCTTTGGGCTGCTTGGCCACAACGTCATCGACAATTTTATTCAACCACTGCATAACAAACCTAGGTTACAGGTTTTAGGTTACAGGTTCTAGTCAGAAATAAATAGAAATTATTGCGCCATGTGACTCAAAGTTCTAGTAATTCTTTCTTCCAAAACTAGCCTTTTGGCAGGATCTAAAGTTTCGTCCGCATATTTGTCGGCCCAAGATAGGCCATCGTCGTCTTTTTGGAAAAACAATTCCGCAGCCATGTAATCATCAATTATCCCCTTTTGCATTGCCGGCACCACGTGGTCATTCCAGAAACGAACAACTGGTTCTCTAGGCACAATTGAACCATCTTCACCGACTTCAAACTGCCATTGCGGCCATAGTGTGACTTTGTCGGTGGTAGTTATAGTAATAAGATCGGGTCGTCCAGCTAGTCCATTGCGTACCAGCGCAGTCACCGCGTAGAGCGGTCCTAGTACATCAGCCCAGGGACTTATTTCACCACCCTGAGGTACTTCGTCCGACATTACGTTAGCTTATCTTGGTAATCTTGAAGATATTAGCTTTAATTTCAACCTCATCGCCAACAGCTTTGCCCATAACAGCTTTGCCCAGCGGTGATTCATCAGAAATCTTGCCATTTACCGGATCAGCTTCGACAGTACCAACTACCTGAAAAGTCTTAACTTCGCTATTTTTTAGCGTAACAGTAGAACCGAGCTGCACCTTTGTGTCACCATGCGGCTTTTTAATAATATCGACGTTCATAAGAATATGCTCAATCTCAGCAATGCGTCCTTCAGTGCGTTCTTGTTCTTCACGGGTAGCAATATATTCAGCATTTTCAGCCAAGTCACCTTGTGCTCGAGCTGCCTGTAAGCGCTCAGCAATTGGTCCTCTTTGGGCAATTAAAACACCGTGCTCGCCTTTGAGCTCGTCAACGCCAGTTTGAGTTAGGTAAAATTTCTTTTTCATGAGACTAAAAACTACCCTTACGTTATTTTAGGTACTATCTCACTCCCCTTAAGTTGTTGACTATTATACCAGCAAATCTGTATAGTCAATCGCTTTCGCGACAAAAGCGATAAGATTAGGTTAGACTTTTAATGATCTCGCTGGTGGTGAGCAGCTTCGCCTGCTCTTCAGTGCGTGCCTTCAGCTCGTGTTTACCATCTTTCATGGTTCGTTCGCTAACAACTAAGCGATACGGCAGGCCCATCAGGTCAGCATCGGAGAACTTGTCGCCGGCGCTACCCTTCCGGTCGTCATATAGTACTTCAATGCCTGAATTAGTCAACGTCTCGTAAATTTTATCGGCTTCGGATATCACATGTGATATATCACCTAACGCGGCAAGATAGACTTTGGCTGGGGCGATGTTTTCCGGCCAGACCAAACCTTTATCATCGGCGAAATGTTCAGCCAGAGCGCCCATCACACGACTTATACCAATTCCATAACAACCCTCAATTATTGATTGTTGCTTACCTTTTTCATCTGTGTAATAAAGACCCAGCGCATTGGTATATTTACTCTCAAGTGGGAATATATTACCGACTTCAATAGCAGTTTTTTCAACTAGCTGTGTTTTATCTATATCAGTGTCGGATAGCCGTTTATCATTAATTATTTCTTTATTAACGGCAATTTTTCGCTTCTCGTCTACGTAAATGGTGTCTTCACCTATTGGGCTTAGCATCTGAAACTCATCACTAAAACGGGGCGTAAAGTAACCACCGTCTGCGTAACAGCGGTAAGTTATATCGCCAATACCAAGTCGATCATAAATCTTGACGTAGGCGGCGGCAATTATTTCGTAAAGTTCGTCGTGTTCTTTTTGTGACCGAGCATATGTGTACATATCTTTCATTACAAATTCACGTCCGCGCAGTAAGCCGCTTTTGGCACGCAACTCGTTGCGGAATTTTGGCCCAATTTGATATACCAACAGCGGTAAATCTTTGTATGAATTAATGTAATCCTTAAGCACGTCAACAATCGGTTCTTCATGAGTTAATCCGACACCAAGTTCGGTGCCATTTTTAAGTTTTGTCTTAAACCAGTTATCTACAACGGCGTCGTCCCATCTGTTGGTCTTTTCCCAGATTTCCCGAGGCTGTAAGGTAGTCATCTGTAGCTCTTGCCCCCCAATAGCGTTCATCTCCTGGCGAATAATCTGGGATATATTGTCTAAGACCCTTTTCCCGAGAGGTAAATAAGCATAAACTCCAGCCATTTCCTTATGAACATAGCCAGCCCGAATTAACAGCTGGGCGTTTTTAGCATTTTCATCTGCCGGTGCGTCTTTGCGCGTTTTAGTAAAGAGTTGTGAGCGTCTCATAGGAATTAATTGTACCTTACCCAGCGTGCAACAAGAATAAAGCCACAAAGGCTAGACTATTTTTAAGCATATGCAGCATTATAGAAGCTGCTAGGCTACCAGTTTTATCCCGTAGATAAATAAGAACTAGTGAAAGTATAAAAGTATCAATTGCCGCCACCCATAACAGCGGTGCCCCACTGCCAAATTGCAAATGTGCGATTGCAAAAAGCGCACTAGTACAAAGAACAGCGTAAATTTTAGGCCACTGTTTTTTTAGACTGCCGTATAAAAAGCCTCGGACCATTATTTCCTCCGTTATTGGCGCTAAAATCACTAGCCCTATAAACACTAAAAACAACATGCTGTTATTGGCATTTTGAAAACCGAGCTGCTGTTTCTGATCAATATTAATACTTGGTACAAGTGCATGGACGGCAGCCAATGTGGCTATATAGAGTGGGAAATAAACAGCAAAGCCGCTTAATGCATATCCGACATCAAGTAACCTCGGCTTGGCCAAACCAA
>CAZSHK010000004.1:1850-4069 GCA_964606965.1 uncultured Candidatus Saccharibacteria bacterium | reverse complement strand
GCAAAGCCGCTTAATGCATATCCGACATCAAGTAACCTCGGCTTGGCCAAACCAAGATTTTTAAAACTGGTTTTATAACGTCGTATAAATAGATACAGCAGTCCTAGGGTGCCGGTTTCCACCACTAAAATAAAGGCAAACTGGGCAATTACTGATGTATCTAGCCATTGATTAGCTTCGGCTGACGACCAATGACGTAACCAGGCATACAGTGAAAACAAGACTACGGCTGCCAGTTGGGTAAGTAAGTAAATGCCAATCGTGATTAGTATGGCCCGGCGGGCACCCCAGCTGAACGGTTTTTTTACTGTCGCAACTTCTGCCATTAAAAGAACCGTTTTACATCAACGATGGTAATTAGAATAAACAATACCATCAGCACCGCAAAACCTGTGCCATGTATCAGTTCTTCACGACGCCTAGTCAGCGGTTTCTTCAGGCTCCTAAAAAGTAGCATTACAAATAACCGGCCGCCATCCAAAGCTGGTATTGGTAACAGATTCATAATAGCTAGCGTCAGAGATATGACCGCAACTATCATCAAGACAAATTGATAACCCAGTAAACTGCCATTCTGCAGAAGCACTACTATTCCAACTGGTCCGGACACTTGTTCTGTCGCTTGGGATGGATGCCCACTAAACAGCCCACTTAGAGCGTGCCCTAGCCCCACCAAGGTAAGTTTTGTGAACTGAGCCATGATACCTAGGGCTTCGACTGGTGCGGACCAAGTGTAGCGTTGAATCACAAACTCAGACGGCGCAATTCCTAGATAGCCTTTAGGATTAGCTGTTTTTTTGCTAGCCTCAACTTCAGCCTGGCTGCGTAGTTTGGTTTGAACGGTCTGTTCCCTGCCGCCTCTTTGGATTGTTAAAGCAACGTCATAACCGGCAAATTTTCTGGTAACTTCGGGCAAATCATCGGCTTTTTTTATTGTAGTGCTATCAATTACACATACAGAGGTAATGCCGCAGTTTTTTGCGGTGTAGTCGCTACTGGCAATACGGACTATCCTATCTTGTGATTTAAGACCGGCTTTTTCTGCTGGTGAGCCCGGCTCTATATAACCCACTAATACCTGCTGTTTGGCGGCGTGCATATCACGCTGAATCGAAAATTGGTTATCGATCAGTCGCGGCATGCCAACAACTGCCAACAGCGTAAATAAGATCCAGGCTACAAAAGTATTCATAGCCACGCCGGCCAACATAATTTTGACTTTGCCAGATACTTTAGCTGCCCCAAAACTGCCTGGCTCCCGGTCGGCATCATGCTCGCCCTTTAAGCGCACAAAGCCGCCCAGCGGCAACCAATTAATGGACAATAAAACGCCGTTTTTAAGCTTGCGCTGCCAGGCATGTGGCGGAAAACCAATGCCAAACTCTTCTACATCTACCCCGTTGCGGCGTGCGGCAATGTAGTGACCAAATTCATGTACGACCACCAGGCCCACAAAGAGTACCAGCCCCAAGATTAGTAATAGCATAGACACTTCATATCATTATACGGAGCCTGAGCCATTAGCGCTACAGCTATGCGTAGTTGTGCCCACTAAATAATTCGGAAACAGATTTATCTTCAAAAACACGCATAATGGCATCACCCACTAAGCCGGCTACCGTTACTACATGCAGTTGTTGATGCCCAAGCTGTTCAAGGGCATCGTACACTGGAAGTGAATCTGTTACGAACACTTTGTTAAGCGGTGAATCTTGTATGCGTTTTACTGCTTCCTCGGAGAAAACTCCGTGTGACGCCATTGCATCCACGATTAGGGCGCCTTCATCAACTAAGACTTCCGCCGCTGCTGTAGCATTCAAGCCAGTGTCGATCTTATCGTCTATTATCAGGCAGTGTTTGCCGACAATATCACCTACAACACCACGTCGTGAAGTCTTAGTGCCCAATAAATCAGGGCGATATACAATTCCAAGATCGGCTTCCAGAATACTACTCATGGTCTCAGCAATTTTAGTGCGACCAGTATCCGGTGCCACCACAATCAATCCGTCAGAACTGCTCTCCGTTACGTCCTGGAATTCTCTAGCCATAAGTGGCAAGGCCGTAAGATTAACAATTGGAACATCTCCAAAGCCTTGAATCTGGCCAGAGTGCAAGTCGACGCTCATTACCAGATCGGCTCCAGCATTGATTAGCATTGATACGACAGCAGCCGCACCAATAGGTTCACGACCCTCCATCTTTTTATCTTGGCCGGA
>CAZSHK010000004.1:0-1750 GCA_964606965.1 uncultured Candidatus Saccharibacteria bacterium | reverse complement strand
TTTTCTTGGTAGGGATCGAATGCTCTACACTCATGCCTATACCGTCATGATTTCGGCCTCTTTGGCCTTCGCTGCCGCCTCCACCTCGGACTTTGCGTTATTCATTACTTCATCAACTTGCTTGGCCATGCGGTCGGCTTCGTCCTGGCCGACGTCCTTGTCTTTCTTGGCCTGATCAACTTCTTTAAGAGCGTCGTGGCGAATGTTGCGCAAACTTACCATGCAGTCTTCGACTTTACTGTTTAGAATTTTGACAAAGTCACGGCGGCGTTCTTCATTGAGCGGCGGAATCTGAATACGCACAACCCGTCCGTCATCCATAGGGTTCAATCCAAGGGCTTGATTATCACGTATGGCAGTTGAAATTGCGGCTAAATTGCTGGGGTCAAAAGGAGTAATTTGTAAGAGTTGTGGTTCTGGAGCAGTAATGCTGCCAGCTTGAATAAGTGGCATCTTGGCGCCATAAGCTTCCACCATAATGCCATCCAACATACTGGGGTGAGCCCTACCAGTACGCAGAGTCTTTAAGTCATCCCGAAAACGACTAACAGCTGCTTGCAGCTTTTGTTTGGTTTGCTCAACTAGCTGACTAGGGTTCAATACTGCCTCCCGATAACTGATTCTTGCCGCTGCTTATTATTGGGTAAAGATTTGCCCACGCTATCGCAGCTATAGTACCTATTATGGCGGGTTTATGATCTAGGTCAAAGTTATCTACAAAAAAATCAACTGCTTCACCTAAAAAACCGCCAATTGCAACGCCACCGCAAACTTTTGTTATAGTTTTAAGAAATCTATGCTCACGAATATCTTGTTCGTCAGGAGAATTGCCCTCTGGCATGATTAACTAAGCTATCTCTCCTAGAGCCATACGGGAGAATCTTCTAACTACTATGTTTTCGCCCAGTTTGGCGTTATGTTCTTTGACGTAATCACCGACAGTTTGGTCAGGATTCTTCACAAATGGTTGATCCAGCAGACAACGCTCAGCAAAGTGCTTCTTGAGCATTCCATCAACAATTTGGGGCACCATATTATCTGGCTTGCCTTCATTCTTTGCCTTATCGGTGAATTCTTTTTCTAGTTCTTTACGGTCAGCTTCAGGAACGTCGTCAGTCGAAACGTACTCTGGCGCACTGGCGGCAATGTGCATAGCCAGGTCCTTAACTAAACCAGTAAACAGTTCATTACGGGCCACAAAGTCGGTCTCACAATTAACTTCAACCAACACACCAATGCGGCTGTCGTGGTTATATGTACCAATAACACCTGCTCGAGCCTCGCGTTCACCACGTTTTTCGGCCTTGGTCAGACCTTTTTTGCGCATTTCTCCGAGAGCTTTATCAAAATCGCCATTAGCGTCCTCTAGGGCCTTCTTGGCATCTGTTAGACCAACACCGGTTAAGTTCTTTAGTCTCTTCACCTCTTCAATATTCACTGCCATAGTCACTCCCTTTCAATTCCAACTTTACAATTATCCGTCAATTTTGGCTTTTTCAACTTTGCGCTCTTCGGGTGGTTTCTCTTCAGTTTTGTCTGGTTGTTCGGCTTTGGGGACCTTTTTAGCATGGGCTGCTTTACCAGCTTCAATAGCCTGTTTTACATAGTCGGCAACAAGCTGAATGGTTTTAATGGCGTCGTCGTTAGCCGGAATAACGTAGTCAATAGGTGTTGGATCAGCATTAGTGTCGGTTATGCCAATAACCGGCACATTTAATTTGCGCGCTTCTTTAACTGGAATATGATCGTG
>CAZSHK010000003.1:25069-39131 GCA_964606965.1 uncultured Candidatus Saccharibacteria bacterium | reverse complement strand
GCAGCTCGTTCTAACTCTTCAAACATCAGCTTGGTGTTGCCAAGGCGCTCTTCTACCTTGGCATAGGCAACGTGACGGGCGGCCAGATTATCCTCAAGTTTAAGTGCTTGCTCAAAGGCAGTTGCGGCTTTTTCATAATTTTCAGTTTCATAATAAATGAGACCTAGATTGTGAAGACTAGAGGCCGTAGGTTCAATCGATGAAGCAATCTCAAAACAGTCTATAGCATCTTTATATTCTTTTTGTTTGGCATATAAAATACCTAAACGATTGTAGGCTGCCGCATTTTTTTGATCAATTTTAAGTATGGTTAGGAGAGCTTTTTCAGCGCGTAAGAAACGGTTTTCGCGCATGCCCTGGTGCGCTATGTCCCACAACTTACCCAATTTATCGCTAATTTTACGAGGCAATGGCGACAATTCCTCTTGGCGGAATTTAGCCCCATGGTATGTGAGTAATCCGAAAAATGCCACTAAAGACAGTTCTAACACGAAATTTAGTATACCATTTAACTTAAACGTAAGAATAAATTAGTTAACAATAGTTTTGCATTCGGACTATAAGAAAAGCTAGCTTTGGTGTCGTAGGTTGCTTGATAATAGCGCTGCCAGCGTTTAGCGAGCGTTATATTGTCTTTTTCAATGGCTAGATTCAGACCAGCCTGGCACAAGCGTTCAAGCGTATCAAGTTTATGTGGTAGATCATCTTTGTCTTTCAGCCACACATCAACCTGACCTAACCGATGAAACAGTGATGTACTTAATAGTTGTTTACTTTCTTCGACTGCGCTCAAAAGTGGATGATTTTCATTACTAAGAATGGCGCTAATTATGCCAAGTCGCCTGCCACTATAGCGAAGTGCACTGCTAATATCAGCAGAGCTGTAGCCCTTTTGCAAAAAATAATCCATCATCTCTTTAGACGACGGCTGCTTAATAGTGATGTGTTGCGTCCGTGAGTAAATGGTCGGCAAAACACTGCCCGCTACAGCTGTCATTATAAATACGGTATCTAATGGTGGTTCTTCTAGTAATTTAAGTAACGCATTCTGCGCCTCAATCGTCATAAGATGAGCAGATCGTATAATGACAACTCTTCGGATCGGTTGTTGGCCAAGGGTTTTAAGCTGTAAACTCTTTTGAAGAATTCGTATTGCTTCAATAGAAATACTCTTTTCGGTCGTCTCTATATAAATAACTGCGGAGCTGTCTATAATGCTGTCAGTTTTAATTTCTAGTAATCTTTGCGCCATTTTCTCGGCGACTGTTTTTTTGCCAACTCCTTCAGGCCCTAACAACATAATTGCGTGACCTGGCGCATTAATGAATTGTTCTAGCTGAGTTCTTACGCTGTCATGTAAAAGAAGTTCATTCATTTGGTTCAAACTCCGCTAGTTCGGACGGTATGGGGGCTTCAAAAGTTCGTGTTTCTCCTCCTGGTAATGCAATGGTTAGTGACTTAGCGTGCAACATAAGACGATTGGCTTTTGGCCCTCCGTAAAGCTCATCTCCTAAAATTGGATGGCCTAAATGTTTTAGGTGGACGCGGAGTTGATGTGTCCTGCCGGTTAACGGAGTGAGTTCAAGAAAACTAATTTTAGCCGTTTCCTTCGCAACACGGTACCTGGTTTGGGCTGACTTGCCGTTAGGACCGGTTCGGAAAGTAGAAGGTGCTTTAGGATTGCGCTCAATTGGAATATCAATAATAGCTTCGGGCTCTTTTAGACTGCCTTTGACTACTGCTATATATGTTTTTACTACTTTACGCGTACTAAATTGTTTCTGTAGCCACGCGAGTGTTTCAGCATTTTTTGCGCAAATCATGACGCCGCTGGTGGCTCTATCCAGACGATGAACAATGCCAGCTCTATCACCGTTCTGGCCAGTTTTCTGCCTAATAAACGATGCCACAGAGGGCTCATCCCAGTATCTGCCGCGACTATGACTGATTACACCAGCTGGTTTATTGACTACAATTACGTATTTGTCTTCATAGATTATCGGTAGCTCAATTGGCTCAATACTGTCTAAATCTTTTTCCTCAAAATTAGTCTTTAGTTTGTCGCCAAAGCGTACCTTAGAACCGGCTTTTATGACTTCATCATTAAGAGTTATCCGACCACTATCTATTAGTCTTCTGATATAGGCACGGCTAAGTGTTGGCAGTAGCTGTCCAGCCACCACATCTACACGCTGACCGGCCTGAGCGTCAACGATTAATTTTTTAGACATACTACTTCTTTTCTATCTTTTTCTTTGGATAAACTATATCTCGGAACAAGTGAAGTCCTATAGCGATTATACCGATACCGAATACTATCTCTGCTAAACCGTGCGTCATATGACTAATTTCTTGGCCGGCAACTTGTTCTTTCATTAGCTTCTTAAACCGACGGCCTTTTGAACTTTAATAAGAGTTTGGTTGGCTTGCTCAGACATAGCTTGTTCGCTTGTTTCAAGTTTCTCCATTACGACGGACTCATCGACAGCTGATAGTTTCTGCTGAAAATCTACCAGAAAAGCTACGACTTTATCCGCCACAGCTTGTTTGAGTGGTCCATACTGCGTTTGACTAATGAATTCGTCTGGATTGCCGCCTAGTAGTTTCAAAATATCCAATAAATTACTTATCCCAGGTTGTTTATCATAATCATAATTGATGTTGCTGTCGCTATCGGTTGCGGCAGACATTATTTTTTTAGTAGCAACCTCAGGGTTATCAGACAAGAAAATTACCCCGCTGCCAGTAGCGTCACTTTTGCTCATTTTCTTAGTAGGATCTTGCAAATCCCGAATTCTCAGTCCCTGATCCTTACCGAAAAACTTATGCTGCTCGGCAGCAGGTTTTGGCAGAACAAAAAGTTCGCCAAATTGTTTGTTCATGCGCTCCGCTATATCACGCGTAAACTCTAAATGCTGTGTTTGGTCATCTCCTACCGGTACATAAGTTGCTCCATATAGCAGAATATCTGCAGCCATTAGCACCGGATAATTGAAAAGTCCAACACTAACGCGGTCATCTTGAACTTTATAAGACTTTTCCTTGAACTGAGTCATTCTATTCATTTCACCGACACTGGTGAAACAATCCAGAATCCAGGCAAGCTCTGCATGAGCAGGAATGTAACTTTGACGGTAAAGATGGATGCTTTCATCATCCATAGGAAGGCCAGCTGCCACGAATAGTTTTACGTTTTGTATTATCTGCCCCGCTAATTGATCATACTGAATTGGGGTTGTAATGCTATGAAGATCAGGCATGAAAAGATTAATCTGGTATTCACCAGACTTTTGGCGAGCCATATCTACCAAAGGTAGCAACGCACCTAAATAATTACCCAGATGCAAGTCGTTATTGGCCCTAAGGCCAGTCAGTATGACGGGTTTACTCATCACCGCAATTATACCTTAAGTTAGCTTGCAAAGTATGGCGATCTAAGCGGTTTAACATTCACCCTAAGGTTTAAGAACTGCGGGTTCAGTGGACGTTCGGGCAAATCACTAAAACGATTTACTTCGTATTGGTAAGCCGCTTCGTCTGCCGCCAGTCTATCCTTTAGTAATTGTTGGCGTACAGTCTGTATATCTCTTGCTAGTGAGTGCAGACCGCCCAGTGCCATAGCCTCAGCAGTTAGGGCAGCAACGTCTAAACCGAGTTCGCTGTCAGTGTATGCCTCTAGAGCTGGCTGAGCAGCTCTAATTGCCACTTCGTCACGTAGTGATGGCTGGGTTGACGATAGTCTATTGGGTGGTTGCTCTTGTCGGTCTAGCGATACTCCTACGTTCGTTAATTGATTCATGATATTCTCCTTTAAATTTAAAAACCGCCTTCTTATGTGGCGGCTTTTTCAATGGGTTCGGTTGAGTTTATGTAGTCAAACGCACAGAACAAGCTGCCACATCGATATGTGTCATAAAGAAGCGCTTGAAACAATACATTGGACTTAACATGAAGGCTAATATATCACCATCATGAACCATTGTCTATCTTTTTGTGAACTGGCGTTGTTTGCGGGCACCGCGTAGACCGAACTTCTTGCGTTCTTTTTCGCGTGGGTCACGACCCAATAAGTCAGCTCGTTTTAAGGTGCCCTTAAGATCTTCATTAACTTGAGTCAATGCTTTAGAAATGCCTAAGCGAATAGCCTCTACCTGGCCACTGTGACCACCGCCGGATACTTTGGCGCTAACATTATACTTATTCGTCAGTTCAACAACTATGAACGGCTGTTCAAGCTCTTTTAGTAGGTACTTGCTGTCACTTAAGTACTCTTGGGCAGATTTGCCGTTTATTATGATCTCACCGCTACCACCCTGCAGGCGTACACGGGCTGTGGCGCTTTTGCGCCTGCCTAGAGCATAAAAATAATCATTCTTAGCCATTATTTGCTACCTTTCAACTTAAGATCAGTCGGTTTCTGAGCGCCATGTTCGTGTTTAGCATCGGCGTATATCTTTAGCCTTGCGAGGCGACCGGGACGAAGCTTGTTAACTGGCAACATGCCACGTATAGCGTGCTCAATCGCTTTAGTAGGATCACGGTCAATTTGCTCCGACAATGTACGAGCTTTTAATCCACCAGGGTAATTACTGTGTCGGTAGTAGACTTTCTGATCGTGTTTTGCGCCGGTGGCCACTAATTTTTTAGCATTTATGACAATGACATAATCGCCGCAGTCAATATGCTGGGTAAATTGTGGCTTACCTTTGCCAATT
Source organism: uncultured Candidatus Saccharibacteria bacterium (assembly GCA_964606965.1). Taxonomy (GTDB): domain Bacteria; phylum Patescibacteriota; class Saccharimonadia; order Saccharimonadales; family CAYVSP01; genus CAZSHK01. The sequence continues at coordinate 34,416 of CAZSHK010000003.1, read as the reverse complement.
AGTAATTGGGCGGCTACCGTTGCCAGCCGTCCCATTGGTACTTCTGATGCATCTAAGACGTACCAGCTGCGCGTAACATCTGTTGGTTTAGCGCTATAGGTTTTCATCTGTTACCCCTTCGGCCAGTTCGCTTTGGAGCCTGTACATTACTGGTAGCTTTGGGCGTAGAATCTTTAGTCTTAGGAAGTTTAAGGGTGTCTTCATTTTCTTGCTCAGTAGCTTCGTGCTGTTGCTTTTGTGGTTGTTTGACTTCTTGAGTTGGTAAATCAGCAGCCTTAATGTCATCTACAAAGCTAACCCTTGCTAGAGCAGCATGATCACCTCGTCGAAAACCCTCTTTTTGGATTCGCAGGTGGCCACTATTACGACCTTTTAGTTTGGGAGCAATCTCGTCCATAAGGCGGTGAGCGCTTTCGACTGTTTGTAAGTCAGCAATAAGTTGTCTACGGGCTGCCAAATCGCCCTTCTTGGCTTTTGTAATCAGTTTTTCAACATAAGGAACCAGCTCTTTGGCTTTCGGTAGAGTGGTCTGAATAGAGCTATGCACAATCAGTGAGTCCGCCAAGCCTTTAATCAGCGCTTCACGTTGGTCGCGTTCACGGTGGAATTTTCTACCTTTGTAACCGTGCCGGTGCATTATTAAAGCTCCAACTCCGCTAGTTTTTCCTTAACTTCGTCGAGTGCTTTACTGCCGAATCCTTTTAGATCCCGAAGCTCGGCATCACTTAGGCTAAATAAGTCCTTAAGCGTATGTATGTCATTGTTTACTAAGGCGTTCGTGGTACGGGCCGACAAGTTGAGCTCTTCAATAGAAGTCATGAGTTCGGATGGCTCGTCGCCGTCATCGCCGGCAGCAGCACCAGCCTGTTCGCTCAATGTCGGACCAGCTTCAACCTTGGTTTGACCAGCTAGAGCCGTGTATTGATTGACCAAAATAGCGGCTGCTTCTTCAAAAGCATCTCGCGGAGTAATTGAACCATCCGTATCAATGGTAATCAGTACCTTATCTAAGTCAGTCATCTGACCAACTCGGGTATTTTCAACCTTGTAGCGTACTCGCGTAACAGGACTGAAAACCGAGTCTATCGTAATCATGTCGGTGGTCGATTTACGGCTAGCGCCTTCTTCTATACTGCGGTAACCTCGGCCAATCTCAACCACGAAGTCCATGGTAAGAGAAGCTTTGGTATCTTCAAGTGTTGCAATTACATGATCAGGGTTTACGACCTCGACATCAGCATTCGTGGTGATATCCTTGGCAGTTACTTTACCCTTACCTTTTTTAATTAGACGTAGTGTTTGAGTGTCATCACCAAACACGCGAAAACGTACACCCTTAAGATTGAGCATTATATCAACGACATCTTCTTTAACATGCGGTAGGGTCGTAAACTCGTGGCTTACCCCCTCAATTTTAAAAGCTGTAATAGCGGCACCGCGGATACTCGAGAGCAATACCCGCCGTATACTGTTCCCCAGTGTCATTCCGTAACCGGTATGCAGCGGCTCAATGACAAATGTAGCGCTGTTATTGCCGTGGTCGTCGATGTTGACGAGGGTGGGGGTGTGTATGGTCTTTGACATGTATTCTACCTTCCTTAGCGTGAGTAATATTCCACGATTAATTGTTCATTAATATCTGGTTCGGCTTCCTCCCGTGAAGGCAAACCAGTTACTTTGATCTCCAACTGTTTCCGATTAACCTTAAGCCAGCTAGGGATAGTATCTGGACTAGCCGGGCTGACATCGTCAAGGTTCTTAAAATAAGCAGTCTTTTGACTGGCAGGTCGGGCTACTAATATATCACCGGCTTTCATGCGCATAGACGGCACGTTGACTCGATGTCCGTTAAGCATAAAGTGACCATGGGTGACTAATTGCCTTGCAGCTCTACGACTTGGGGCTAACCCAGCTCGGTAAACGGTATTGTCGGCCCGTTGTTCCAGGAATTGCAGGAGAACCTGTCCTGACTGGCCTTTACTGCGCCCTGCTTCAGCCATCAAATTCCTAAACTGTCGCTCTAACAAACCATAAAGGCGCTTGACCTTCTGTTTCTCGCGAAGTTGCAGTGCATACTGACTTGAACGATTACGGCCACCGTAGCCGCCTTTTTGGCCGCCTGGTGGAGTCGTGCGCTTAACTAGTGCCTTATGGGCTTTGGGATGAAGTGCATAGCCTTCACGACGCGACATTTTAACAATAGATTGAGTGTCACGGGCCATTAGACTCTCCTGGCTTTCTTAGGGCGTACACCACCATGAGGCATACCTGTTACGTCTTTCATGGTTTCAACCTGAAAGTCTAGACCCTGTAAGGTTCTTATAGCTGCTTCTCGCCCCAACCCAACGCCATGGACATAAACATCAACTTTCTTTAGTCCATAACCCTGCTTGGCCGCCTGACCGGCTCGTTCAGCTGCAACCTGAGCCGCGTAGGCCGTGCCCTTCTTCGAACCACGAAAACCACAGGCACCAGCGCTTGAGGCAGCCAATACACCCCCTTTAGAGTCAGTGAAGCTTACAATTGTGTTATTGAAGGTTGCTAAAATGTGAACTTGCCCTACCGGAACGCTGCGCTTGGCTTTCTTCTTTTTTGGCTTGGCCTTAGTTTCATCAGCCGTTTCGGTTGTTGGTTGATCGACTACAGCATTCTTTACCGCCTCGGGCTTTTCTTCAACTGGTGTGGTTACTTCATCTGTCATAATAAAATCCTACGTCTTGGACGCTACTTTCTTAGCCGTGCCGCCGACAGTTACTTTCTTACCACGACGAGTACGAGCATTAGTGCGAGTGCGTTGACCTCTGGTAGGTAGGTTTGCCTTATGACGGATACCGCGGTAGCTATTAATATCTTTAAGTCGCTTAATATTACCGGTTACCGTTCGTTGCAATTCACCTTCGACAACATAATCAGCGTTGATTACATCAGAAATACGAGTCACTTCAGCTTCGGTCAGGTTTTTGACGCGAACTGTTGCATCAACCTTGGCTTTGTCTAGGATAACTTCACTAACTTTTGGCCCGATACCATGAACATAGGTCAAAGCGACCTTGACTTGCTTCTCAGACGGTATGGTAACACCAGCTATACGAGCCATACTTAACCCTGCCTCTGCTTGTGTTTCGGCTTAAACTTATTAATAACGTACAAGCGGCCTTTACGGCGTACGATCTTGTCGTCTGGACTGATTTTCTTTACACTCGCACGCACTTTCATGCGGATCATCCTCCTATTTAAGGTGACACTCTGCGTTAGATTTATGATTTGCGGTAGGTTATGCGACCCTTAGTCAGATCGTAAGGTGTCAATTCAACCGTAACGCTGTCCCCGGGAACGATGCGGATGTAATGCTTGCGCATCTTACCGGCAACATGAGCTATAATTTTATGTCCGTTTTCAAGTTCTACCCGGAACTGGGTTCCAGGTAGTGTCTCCACTATTGTCCCAGTAAGCTGGATAACTTCTTTACTTGCGGTCATAAATATAACAAGCCGTTAGTATATCAGTTAGCGGGTGCATTTGTAAAGTGTTAATTTAACGTCCCTTATCTGTTTTCTTAGTACGCCGTAGCTTGCTTAAAAAGCGACGGCGCTTTGACGGTAGTTCTTCCAGTGAATTCTCGACACCTGTGAAAAATTCAGGTGCACTGTATTGGTCATAAGTAACCATTAAGGCCCTCGACTCTATTGCGCGCAGGGTTTCTAGAGCTACGGCTACAAGTATCAGCACACTGGTTCCGCCAATTGCAATATCGGTTTTAAGAAATATTTGAGCAATAATTGGCATCAAGGCCAATAGTCCAAGGCTGGTGGCACCAAACAGATTTAGGCGATTGACCACGCGACTAAGATACTTCTCTGTTTCTTCACCGGAACGAATACCTTCGATAAAACCGCCTTGTTTTTGCAGATTTTCAGCTATTTCCTTGGCGTTAAAGGTTATACCGGTATAAAAGAAAGTAAAAACGAACACTAGCGCAAAGTAAGTAAGCGGGTAAATATAAGGTGTTATGCCTGGTTGAGCAAAAGTCTGTGCGCTGGGAGTCTGAAACCATTGCAACATATGCGACCCCAACTCTTGCAGGCGTAAACTATGGGCGCCCATCATAAGTTTACCAGCAAAACTAGGCACACTCAAAAATGCTACTGCAAAGATAATCGGTATTACACCAGCGGTTATTAATTTAATTGGCAGTATTGTTGTAACCCCGCCATAGGTACGATTGCCTTGTACGCGCTTGGCGTAATTGATAGTAACTTGGCGCGAGGCTTCATTAAGTTTCACGACTATAACAGTTACCGCGATCACCACCGCCAGTATAATAGCGCCGTACAAAAGCCCTTGTTTGTTTATGGGTAGCTGGTGGCCAAAAAGAATCCACTTTTTACTACTGTCAACAATTGAGCTTAATAGGCTCACAATTGTCTGGGGCAAACGGCTCACAATACCGACAGTAATAAGCAGTGATATACCATTGCCGACACCTTCTTCGGTAATAAGTTCACCAAGCCACATTAGGATCATTGCCCCACCAGTCATAGCAGAAACCATGAGAACCCATTGTGCAAAAGAAGTGTTGGCTGTTATATCGCCTAAGCCGCCAATGCTGGAAGCAGTCTGGCGGACCAAGTACAGGGCGCCAATAGACTGCACAATTGCTAAAGGAAAAGTCAGCAGGCGGGTATATTGGTTAATCTTTTTACGCCCGTACTCGCCTTCATTATTCAAGGCCTCCAACTGAGGTATAGCCTTTGTAAGAAGCTGCATAATAATTGATGCATTAATATAAGGTCCTAGACCTACTAGCATTATCGAGAAGTTCGCTAAGGCGCCGCCGGACAGAACATCTATGAACTTTAAAAACTGAGGTGTTTCGGAAGAAGTGAAAAGGTTTTGAAGGACTTGCTTTAAGGTTTCAGGATTACTGAGTGGCACTGGAATGTGCGCCAGAACACGAAAAACTAGTAACATGCCTAAAACTGCCAAGATGCGTTTACGCATATCAGCATTTTTGAGTGACTGCAGGATGGTCTTCCAGCTCAAGCTAATTCCCTCGTATTCGGTTTATTAAAGCATACCAAACAGTTACAACTAAGTCAGTCTTTGGTCTCCGCTTTAGCTTTTTTCGGACGACCGACTTGTTCTATAACCTTAAATGACCCTCCGGCTTTTTCAATGGCTTTTACTGCACTAGTGCTAGCAGCCTGTAATTCAACAGTAACCTTCTTGCTTAGATCACCTTTAAGCAATAACTTAACAGATACATATGGGCTTGTGACTAAATTAGCTTCTGACAAGACTTTATTATTTATAGAAGCGCCCAGCGTAGCTAACTGACCAGTATAGACGGTTTCAGCAGGACGACGATGGGATGTAAAACCACGTAATTTTGGCAAACGCTGCAGTAGCGGGTTCTGGCCGCCTTCAAAACCAGGACGTTTCGAAGACCCGGTACGAGACTTTTGTCCCTTTGTACCCCGTCCAGCTGTCTTACCTTGACCAGCTGATATACCGCGGCCAACCCGTTTCCGGCTAGGCGTGCTTGCCACATTTAGCTCGTGATACTTCATGCTTTAACCTCAGTCGTTTTTTTGGCTTTTTTGGGCTGATAGGTAACCCAGTCTTTGGCGGGCACCATCTGTTGCAAAACCAAAATCGTTGCATAGGCAGTATTAGTCTTATTGGTGGAACCTAATGACTTACTGAGCGCATTACTGACTCCGGCGACTTCCAGAATCGTGCGGACAACCCCACCTGCAATTAGACCTGTTCCCGGCGCAGCTGGTTTGAGAAGAATGAGGGCTCCGCCAACCTTTGCCTGTTGGTCATGTGGAAGCGTGCCATTATAGAGAGGTACATTTATAAAGTTCTTTTTAGCAATCTCAACAGCTTTGGTAACGGCGGCCGTCACATCGGCACCTTTAGCACTACCGATACCTACTTTGCCTTTATGGTCACCAACCACTACCAGCGCCCGAAAGCGAAACCGCCGACCACCCTTAACTACTCGGGCGACACGATCAACATGCACTACCCGTTCGTCAAATTGCTTTTCCACAAAGTGGTCGCGCTGTTGACGTCTGTCTCGGTTATCATTAGCCATCTAAAACTCCAATCCTTGTTCGCGCGCAGCTTCAGCCAACGCTTTGACACGGCCATGATACAAACGGCCATTGCGGTCGAATACTACACTGCTAATCTTAGCCTTTTTAGCCTTGTTAGCAATCTCACTGCCTACCCATGAAGCGCTTTCTGTTAAGGAAATCTTGTCAGCTTTTCTGCCAACGGTACTGACAGATGCAATTGTCAGATGTTTGGTGTCGTCAACGAGTTGTGCACTTACATGCCGATTACTAATATGCACTGTCAAGCGTGGGCGCTCAGTAGTACCTGACACAATAGCACGTACGCGGTTCTTACGCAGTTTCTGGTTCCGGATCTTGTCTGCAAATCGATTCATTATTTTTCCTTACCACTCTTACCGCTCTTACGGATAATTCGTTCACCAACATATTTGATGCCTTTGCCCTTATATGGCTCAGGCTTTTTAAGGGCTCTTATCTCGGCAGCAACCTGTCCCACCTGTTGCTTGTCAATCCCACTTATCGTGATAATATTCTGCTCTACTTTGGCAGTAATGCCGGCCGGGATAGCATACGTTACTTCGTGTGACTTGCCAATATTAAACTTGAGGTCCTGACCGGACAATGCAACACGATAACCAACTCCGTTAAGCTCTAGTTTCTTTTCGAAGCCATCCGAAACACCAGTCACCATATTTTGCACTAAACTGCGCATTAAACCATGTTTGGCTCTAACCTTAGGCTCATCGCTTGTTCGGGTTACGACAATAGTGTCCTCGTCTTGTTTAACATTTATACCTGCTAGCAATGATTGTTCTAGGCTGCCTTTAGTGCCTTGGACAGATACCTTAACGTCGTCAAGGGTAACGTTGACACCACTTGGTATTTTGACTGGTAATTTACCAACTCGCGACATATTAATATACCTTACAAATTAATTCACCGCCCAAATGTTGAGCCTTGGCATCTTGGCCGGTCATCAAACCTTTGGAAGTTGAAACTATTACCAAACCGCGACCCCGTTTTACTACTGGAATCTCAGCTGCTCCGGCATACGTGCGACGGCCTGGTTTGCTCATACGAATAATCTCAGTTATGCGGGCATTGCTATCGGACTGGTTTATCTGCAGCACTAATGTCTTACGGCCGCCATCAGTATCAACATTTACTCCGTCTAAGAATTTACTATCTTTTAACAGTTGTGCGACGGCCTCTTTAACTTTAGAGTGCGGCACTTTAACTTCGCTGTGTCGTACAGCTATAGCGTTGCGGATTCGTGTAAGCATGTCTGCAATAGGATCTGTAGAAACCATAATTATTCCTTACCAGCTAGCTTTCGTTACGCCAGGAATCTCACCCTTACTAGCGTGCTCACGGAAAGATATACGACTTAAACCGAATGTTCGCATGTAGCCATGCGGCCTTCCGGTTTCACTGTCACGGTTCTTGAGTCTTGTTGGTGAGCTGTTGCGAGGTAATTTATGTAGACCTTCCTGATCTCCCAAGCGCTTCAATTCAGCGCGCTTAGCAGCGTGTTTATCGTGCATAGCACGACGTTTTAGATCTCTAGCGATACTTGATTTCTTAGCCATTACTTCTCTCCTTTTTCAAACGGCATACCAAACTTCTCTAATAGGGCCTTAGAATGACCTGGCTCCTTAGCGTTAATAACAAATAGAACCTGAAGACCATGTTGTGTGGTCGTATCTTCAAAGGTAAGCTCTGGAAACACCGACTGTTCGGTAAAGCCTATCGCGTAATTGCCTTGTTTATCAAATGCACGGTTGCTGACACCGTGAAAGTCACGCAAGCGTGGCATTACAACATTAATTAAACGATCCATAAATTCGTACATTCGTTCATCGCGTAGTGTCACTTTAAGACCGACTTTATTCCCTTCGCGCAGTTTAAAACTGGCGATCGATTTCTTGGCAATTGTTTCTATTGGTTGCTGGCCTGTTATTTTACGAAGTGTGTTCCTGGCCGCTTCCAGGTATTTCTTATCATCCTTAGCTCGACCTAAACCAATATTAACGACAATTTTCTCTAACTTAGGTACTTCGTGGCGGTTTTTTAACTCAAGGTCTTTGACTAGTTCATCGACAAAGCTAGTATTGTATTGTTGTTTCAAACGAGCCTTAGTTTTAGTAGCAGTTGCCATTACTTTTTACCCTCTTTGGCCATGGCTGGAGCTGGGACTGGTTTGCCGCTAGATACAAATACTCGTGTTTTCGTACCATCTTTAGCAAGAGTGTAGCTAATACGGCTAGGTTTCTTCTTGGTTGGCTCTAGAATGCCAACCTTAGAAACCCAAAGTGGTTTGGTAATCTCGATAATTCCGCCCTGTGGCTGCACACGGTTAGGCTTCAAATGTCTCTTAACTACATTGATACCCTCAACCGTAACTTTATTTTGGCGGGGGTGTGTTGCCACGATTTTGCCAGTCTTACCCTTAAACTTGCCAGAGCGAACCATTACAGTATCGCCTTTCTTAAGCCTAATTTTATATACCTTGTCACTTTGTGCATTGTGCTTTGTGCTCATAGTACCTCCGGCGCAAGGCTAATTATCTTACTATAGCCACGTTCTCGTAATTCACGAGGTACTGGGCCAAAAATACGAGTAGCTCGCGGTTGCTTTTCGGTGTCAATAATAACGGCTGCATTATCGTCAAAACGAATAGTTGAACCGTCTTTACGCTTAAGCGGTTGTCGGGTCCGTACTACTACAGCTCGAACAACAGATTTTTTCTTAACTGCTCCAGCCGGATTAGCCTGCTTAACAGTAGCCACAATAACATCACCAACATAGGCATAACGCCTACGAGTGCCACCTAAAACTCGGATGCACAAAATTTCTTTGGCGCCACTGTTATCGGCCACGGTTAAACGACTCTCCTGTTGAATCATGAGGTAACCCCTTCAACATTCTCGGGTGCTTCTTCAACGGGTATAACCGGCCGTTCAATGATTTTCTTCAAAGTAAAATGCTTGCGGCGGCTTATTGGCCGCGTTTCGATTATCGACACTTTGTCGCCAAGGTGTGCTTCATTCTTCTCGTCGTGGGCGATAAACTTCTTGTTAGTCGTATACTGCTTTTTGTACAGAGGGTGCGTTTTAGGAGTCTGGACTCTTATAACAATAGTCTTATCAGATTTATCCGATGTCACAATACCGATGATTGTTCTTGCCATTACTGTGTCTCCTTTTGAAACGCTTCACCCAATACTGTTAACATGCGGGCTAGGTCCTTGCGTTTACTGCG
>CAZSHK010000003.1:7606-24969 GCA_964606965.1 uncultured Candidatus Saccharibacteria bacterium | reverse complement strand
TTTACACCAATAATGCCGGCGCCAGGATAATGAGCTGGTACGCAAGCATAGTCAACATCGGCCCTAATAGTGTGCAGTGGTACACTGCCCTGTATTTCTTTCTCTCTTCGGGACATTTCTGAACCCTGCAAGCGTCCGGCAATTTCAATACGAACACCCTTGGCGCCTGCTCTCATAGTTGCCGCAGCGCTAGCCTTTATAGCCCGTCGGAAAGAAATGCGCCGTTCCAGCTGATGGGCAATGTTTTCAGCTACCAGTTTTGCATAAAGTTCTGGTTTTTTAACTTCATCAATGTTCACTCGTACAGGTACTTTCATAATCTTTTCAATAGTCAGTTTCAGCTCTTGCGCTCCAGTGCCACCGCGTCCAATTACCACACCCGCTTTAGCCGTGCTGATAGTAACAGTAACTAAGTTAGGTGAGCGCTCAATATCAACCTTATTAATAGCTGCCCGACTGCCAAGCTTCTGGTCAATCATGCGACGCACGGCTAAATCCTCAGTCAAAAACTGGGCGTAGTCTTTCTTATTGGCGAACCAGCGCGAACGCCAGTCCTTATTAACCTGAAGTCGCATTGATATTGGATTAACTTTTTGTCCCATTAGTAAGCTCCTTCTTGGTGCATCTGACCATCTAAGCTAGGAACGCTTGGCTTCTGAGGTTCTCGCCGTATCTGCACTTCTGTATGTTCCACAGCTGTATCAACTCCTGTCGGCAGAACATCATGGTTGTGCAACGCTTCTTTAGCTAATACTCGGGCGATCTGTACAACATGCGGTGCTTCTTCTGGGGCACCAAACAAAGCATCGATATCAACTATTCCGTTCATGATTTTGTCTCCTTGGCGACTGGTTTTTTAGAGGCACGCTTTTCGCCGTCAACTACAACATGAATGTGCGATGTGCGTTTCTGGTAAGGGTGGGCACTACCGCGTGCAACCGGCCGATAACGCTTATAGCGAACCCCGGGTGTGACTGAAATTGAAACTATCTGCAGCGTATCTGGCTTCATCTTATGGTTGTAGTCGGCATTAGCACGCGCACTCATAATAACTTTCTTAACAGGCAGAGCGGCTCGCCGTGGGGTATGTTCCAAGATTGTAATTGCATCTGCTACCGTACGACCGCGCACCAAAGCAGCCACAACGCCGATCTTACGCGGGCTCATTCGGACTCCTTTAGCGGTTGCTGCAACTGCCATAATTTACTCCTGGGCCTTTGCTAATTTACCGCCATGACCACGGAACTTACGGGTAGGTGAGAATTCACCAAGTTTATGACCAACCATGTTTTCAGTAATAAATACCGGCACATGGACTTTACCGTTATGGACAGCAATGGTACGACCCACAAACTCAGGACTAATAGTACTAGCCCTAGCCCAAGTTTTGATTATGGTGCGGTCTTCACCACCTAATGCAGCAACTTTCTTAGCTAGTTTGGGATCAACAAAAGGTCCCTTTTTCAGTGATCTACTCATTACTTCCTCTTTCCTTGGTGTCGGCTTCTTACGATAAACCTGTCACTGTTGCCCTTGCGGCTTCTAGTCTTATAGCCGAGTGTTTTCTTGCCCCAAGGTGTCCGTGGATCCTTACCCATACCGTGACGACCGCCGTCACCACCACCGTGTGGGTGATCGGCTGCATTCATGACTACCCCACGAACAGACGGCCGAAAACCACGGCGGCGATTGCTGCCGGCTCTCCCAATTTTGACGTTCTGGTGCTGCTCGTTACCAATTGCTCCCATACTGGCTGTGCAATCGATATTTACTAACCGGACTTCGCCGCTTGGTAGTTTAACCTGGGCATAGCTGCCTTCTTTAGCTACTAGTTGGGCGCTATTCCCGGCACTACGCACCATTTGAGCACCTTTGCCGGGCTGTAATTCGATGGCGTGAATTGTACTACCAACCGGAATGTTCTTAAGTGGCAGTCGGTTGCCGCGCTCAATCGCAGCCTCGGCGCCGCTAGTAATCTTGCGACCAACCTTCATACCATTAGTAGCTAAAATGTAATGATAAGTGCCATTATCTTCTTTAATTCGGGCGATGTGAGCGCTACGGTTTGGATCGTACTCAATAGCTTCAATCGTAGCTGATGTACCGGCTGCGAGATTAAAGTTAACTATGCGGTAAAACTTTTTAGCACCACCGCCGCGATGTCGCACAGTAATACGGCCCTGATTATTACGGCCGCTTTGTTGTTTCTTAATACTAACTAAAGAGCGTACCGGTTTTTTGGCAGTAATAGTTGAGAAATCGCGCGTGGTCATTCCGCGTTGGCCAGGAGTTGTTGGCTTGACAGTCTTAATAGGCATTATTTCTTCTCCTTAGCTGTCTTTTTAGCAGCTTTATCAGCATCTTTTTTAGCCTTTTCTTCCTCAGCCTCTTCAGCTGCGAAGATTGGTAGCTTGTCACCATCTTTGAGACGTACGTAAGCTCTTTTTGTATCAATACGTTTACCAGTCGTGCGACGTCTTTTAGCGTACTGTGTCTTTACTTTGCCTTTGTTGTTGGCAATCCGAACGTCCTCTACCGCAACTTCGAATTGGGCGCCAACAGCTGCAGCCACATCTAAACGATTGGCATCTTTCGGAACATCAAAAACATAAGTGTTAGTGACCTGGCTCAAGCCGTAAGCCTTTTCACTTATGCGTGGTCGTAGCAGTATAGACTTAGTCATTTCTTTGCCTCCGACTCAAGTACTGAGGCCTTAGAGGTTGCTTTACTGTGTACTTTGTTCTCTGTACTGTCGGCTTTTGGCGTTAGCCAGTCATGGACTAGCGTCAAGGCTTTTTGGCTCATAATTATGCTATCGGCATTTACGAGATCATAAACATTTAGATAATTAGCCGCAACAGCATGCACATTCGGTAGGTTTGTGGTGGCTCGCTCAACTAGCTGATCTTTCTGGCTAACAACGATTAGGACATTGCCTTTAGCGCCAATTTTGTCAATTAAAGCCAACGTGGGCTTAACTTTACCGTCTTTGCTTTCAAAGGTTTCGATAATACTCAGACTACCTTCTTCGGCGGCAAGGGTTAGGGCTTGCCTTAGGGCTTTTCGCTTCATTGCGGTTGGTAACTGCTTAACATAGTTTTGTTCGCCGGTTGGTCCGAAGACAATACCACCACCGCGCCAAATTGGGTTACGACTAGAACCAAAGCGAGCACGCCCAGTGCCTTTTTGACGCCATGGCTTTTTACCACCACCGCGTACCTGACCACGTTGCTTGGTTGTAGCGTGGGCGTTACGGGCATTGGCTAGATAAATATCGTAGGCTTGTTTTAATAACTGGTGGTCTTGGGTTTTTTCGCCAAAAACCACCTTGTTTAACTTGGCAGACGTTGTCGCCTTATTGCCAGTTTTCGTGTAGGTAGTTACGCTCATGAGCTAACTCCTGCTTCGACACCACGAATTAATACCAGACCTTTTCTTGGGCCAGGAACAGCCCCGCTGACACCTATTACATTTCTTTCAACGTCTACTAACGCAATTGTGAGATTTCGGACAGTTACCTGATCTTGGCCCATGCGTCCAGCCATCTTCTTGCCCTTAAATATGTGCTGGGGATACATTGAACCGATAGAACCGGGACGTCGATAACTCTGACCACCATGCGTCTTGCGTCCGCGATGAAAATTATGGCGCTTAATAGTGCCGGCAAAGCCTTTACCCTTGCTGACTCCCATTACGTGCACTTTATCGCCAACACTAAAAACGTCGGCCTTGATTTCGGTGCCGACGCCTAGTTCTTCGTTGAGCTCATCGATTGTAAATTCACGGAGTACCTTACTTTGAGCTTTGGCTTTCATCATATGACCGGCTTGGCTCTTACCTAAGTCTTTAGCCTTCTCCGAACCTAGCTGTACGGCCGTGTAACCATCTTGCTCAATAGTTTTTATTTGAGTAACAACATTCGGTTCAGACGAAAGCAAAGTAATAGCCTGCAAGGCACCGTTCTCGTTAATGGCGCTGGTCATTCCGATTTTCCGGGTGATGAGAGCTTTCACTTTTACCTTTCCTGAACTTGGGACTGAGCATTAAAATGCTTGGTTCCGAGCGGTTTCTAAGAAGTTAGACCTGCTCAGCAACCAAGTTTTCAGTTGCCCAGATTTTTATATACCGTAATAGATTAGCAGGTTACGCCTACCTCTGTCAACTTGTTGAGAATTCTACTACGATTAACTTGAGTCTGTGGCATACCAGGCTTACATTTTGATTTCGGCGTCACAACCTGCCGGTAATGACAAATTCATAAGACTATCAATTGTCTTTGGGGTTGGCTCTAGCACATCAATTAGGCGCTTATGTACGCGCATCTCAAACTGTTCACGACCTTTTTTGTAGACATGGGGACTTTTAATAACAGTGTACAAAGTGCGTTTGGTCGGTAGTGGAATAGGTCCGGCAATAGTAGCACCGGTACGAATGGCCGTATCAACTATTTGCTTAGCTGATTGATCAATGACCTTGTGGTCATAGGCTTTCAGACGAATACGTATTCTCTGTTTGGTGCTTGCTTCAGCCTTAACTACCGGTTTCTTTTTAGTTTCAGCCATTATATAAATCTCCTTTTCTAATTATTTACGGTCTGGGTTTATTGTTTCAACAGGAACTATCTTCAGCTGTTCAGCTGTACCGAGCCTTTGAAGCATAGAATCTATGGCTTCGTATGTTGCAATTACCGCTGTAACTGCATCTGGTGCTTGCGTACCAGTGACTACTTCTGCGTGTTTAACGCCTGACTCTTTGCCTACAATCTCAAAAGTGTATGGCATATAATCCCTTATTTGTGATGTAACATCTTTGCAGCGTTATATAGAACGTCTGCAACGACTTTTAGTCATCACTCTTAATTTACATGAAGAATTCTACAACTAATTCAAAGTTTATGCAAAAATCGCTACCATTTTCGGTTTAACTTATCGATCTCTGAAACACTTACCACTACACCGGCTCTAACTAAAACAGACTCCAACATAGTAGCTCGGCCCTTAAGAGTTTCATAAATAGTTGGCGCCTGGCTATAATCGTCTCTTTCACCTGCAGCTCCTGACGCGGAAGGTTGCCAATAATTGTCAGCAACTTCGCCTCTATACTTCGTTTTAGTAAACTGATTAACCACTCGATCAAGCACAGGGAGTGAGCCTACCAAGTCTAAGTGTTCTTTAGAAAGAGGCGGTATAACATGCAGAGATGTTCCTAGCTTAGTACCAGTTACAATTATTTTGTAGCCTGTATCGGTCTCATTCATTTCAATAGTCCTTAACTACGGTTAAAAAAAATATACAATTAAAAGAGCCTCTTGTCGAGGCTCTTTCTATAACCTTTGACCAGTTATTTGTAACCTATTTGTTGATTTTGGTAACAACACCAGCGCCAACAGTACGACCGCCTTCACGAATAGCAAAACGCAGACCCTGTTCCATAGCAATTGGTGCTAGTAGTTTCACCTTAAATGTGATGGTATCCCCAGGCATGACCATTTCTTTGTCGGCTGGCAATTCTACCTCACCGGTGACGTCAGTTGTACGGAAGTAAAACTGTGGCTTGTAACCCTTAAAGAAAGGTGTATGACGACCACCTTCGTCTTTGGTCAAAATGTATACTTCGGCATCAAATTCGGTGTGTGGTGTTATTGTGCCAGGTTTGGCCAACACTTGACCGCGCTCAATGTCTTCACGCTCAATGCCGCGCAGCAGAATACCGACATTGTCACCAGCTTGACCTTGATCAAGGTTCTTCTTGAACATTTCAACACCTGTTACAACCGATTTCTTAGTCGGACGAATTCCGACAATTTCGACTTCTTCGTTAACCTTAACAATTCCTTGTTCGACACGTCCGGTGGCAACTGTACCACGTCCCTTAATTGAGAAAACATCTTCAATTGGCATCAGGAAAGGCTTGTCCAAGTCACGCTTTGGCTCTGGAACATAATCGTCCATAGCCTTTACTAGTTCCATGATTGCATCTTCGTCAGGTGCCGAGCCCTCAAGTGCTTTAGTTGCTGAACCTTTAATGATAGGCGCATTTTCGTCGAATTCGTACTTCTTAAGTAGTTCACGAATGTCCATTTCAACTAGTTCAACTAGTTCAGGATCAGCCAGGTCCATCTTGTTCATAAACACTAGAATTGATGGCACACCAACCTGCTTAGCGAGCAGCACGTGTTCGCGTGTCTGCGGCATAGGACCGTCAGCGGCAGAAACTACTAAAATGGCTCCATCAATCTGGGCTGCGCCGGTAATCATGTTTTTAACGTAGTCGGCGTGACCAGGCATGTCGACATGGGCATAGTGACGCTTTTCGCTCTCATATTCTTGGTGAGAGGTAGCAATGGTAATACCACGTGCTTTTTCTTCAGGCGCCTTATCAATTTCATCGTACTTAACTGGTTTGTTAACATCATTTGGCAACTTTTTAGCCAGTACGCTTGTAATTGCAGCGGTTAGTGTGGTCTTTCCATGGTCGACGTGCCCCATGGTACCAACGTTGACATGCGGTTTACTACGGTCAAAATCTGCCATTTAAAATCTCCTTAGCATGACTTATAGATTGTTTTTCGCATAAGTACTCAGTACTCACACGAGTTACAGATGAATATTACTGGATCTTAAGAGGTTTGTAAAGTGTTAGCTGTCAAGCCCAAGACTATAACCAGCATCAAATTTGGGCATACCAGTGGCAGAGTCAACCGAGGTATCAGGTTCAATTACTTCGCGCCAAAAGCGCGGAAATTCAACTTGAGCTTTTCTAACAACATCTTTGGATGCCTCTAAGGCTCCCCAGCCAATAAAAACCGTTACTCCTAGGCCTCCATAGACCATATCTAAAACAGGGATACGCTCACCACCCGACGCTTGGATTACTCTATTCATGGCTCTATTTACTGTTTTTGGCAATAATCGCTTCAGCAACATTATTTGGAACGTCAGCATAATGATCAAGTTCCATGCTTGAACTGGCCCGTCCCTGAGTTGTACTACGCAAATTTGTTGTGTAGCCAAACATCTCACCAAGCGGTACAAAGGCAGTTATTTCTTTAATACCGGCCTGCAAATCTTCCATAGATTCAATTCGACCGCGCTTCGAATTAAGGTCTCCAATAACGTCACCCATGAAGTTCTCTGGTGTGACCACGACCACTTTCATTATCGGCTCCAGCAGAACTGGACTGGCACTCTTTACACCTGTTTGCAGCGCCATAGAACCGGCAATTTTAAAGGCCATCTCCGAACTGTCGACATCGTGGTAGCTACCATCGTAAAGCTCGGCTTTGATGTCTACGACCGGATAGCCGGCCATAACACCATTATTCATGGCTTCTTTAATACCTTCTTCAACAGGTTTTATGTATTCCTGCGGAACCACGCCACCCTTAATAGAGTTAATAAACTCAAAGCCTTTGCCCGCCTCGTTTTGGCTTAAGCGCAGCCATACATGCCCATACTGACCGCGACCACCAGTCTGGCGAATGTATTTGCCTTCGGCTTCCACCGCGTCTTTACGAATCGTTTCACGGTAAGCCACCTGTGGCTGACCGACATTGGCTTCAACCGTAAACTCGCGCTTCATGCGGTCGACAATAATTTCCAGATGAAGTTCACCCATGCCGGAAATAATGGTCTGGCCGGTTTCCTCATCTACTTTTATGCGAAAAGTCGGGTCTTCTTCGGCCAAGCGCTGCATGGCAATAGACATTTTTTCCTGGTCACTCTTGGTTTTTGGCTCAATAGCAATTGAAACCGGGGGCTCAGGAAAGGTTATGCTCTCAAGCACTATCGGATTGTTAGGGTCACACAAAGTATTTCCGGTTGTCGTCCCTTTAAGACCAACAATTGCGGCGATGTCTCCAGCGCCAACCTCAGTAACATCCTCACGCTTGTCAGCCTGCATGCGAACAATGCGGCCAACCCGTTCTTTTTCACCACTGGAGCTGTTAAGTATGTAAGAGCCAGCGGTAACCTTACCTGAATAAACTCTAAAGAAGGCAAGCTTACCAACAAATGGGTCGGTGGCTATCTTAAAGGCCAAGGCTGCAAATGGTTCTGTCTCAGATGGCTTACGCTCAATCTCGTCGCCGGACTTAGGATGTGTACCCCAGGTTGAGCCACGTTCCAAGGGACTGGGCAAGAAGTCATTTATAGCGTCTAAAAGTTTCTCAACAATAACACCACGACCATCACCACCGGTTACAGCAAAGAATTTACCAGATAGTACGGCTGTACGAATAGCGGCACGAATATCATCTTCGCTTAAGCCTTCTTCGCCAACTTCAAAGTATTTCTCCAGCATTTTTTCATCTTCAGCAACTGCATTTTCGATTAACAAGCTTCGGTACTTCTTAACCTGGTCCATCATATCTGCTGGCACTTCTTCAACAGTTAGCTCATGGTCAGTGAACTCTTTGTAGGTATAAGCCTTCATGGTGATCAAGTCGACCACGCCATTAACACTTTGCTCGAAACCAATTGGTAGATGGATTGGTAACGCCCGCTTACTCAGACGCTGATGAATAGAATCGAGTGATTTATAGAAGTCACCACCAGTTTGGTTGATCTTATTTATAAAGCAGATACGAGGCACCGAGTATTTATCCGCCTGACGCCAGACGGTTTCTGATTGACTTTCCACACCCATTTTGCCGTCAAATACCGTGACGGCTCCGTCAAGCACGCGCAAAGAGCGTTCAACCTCAACAGTGAAGTCAATATGCCCTGGAGTATCAATAATATTGATCTTGTGGTCTTTCCAGTAACAGGTCACAGCAGCACTTGTGATGGTAATACCACGTTCGCGTTCTTGCTCCATCCAGTCGGTTGTAGTTTCTCCTTCGTGAACGGCGCCAATCTTGTGCTTTAAACCAGTTCGATAAAGAATACCCTCTGTGGTAGTTGTTTTACCAGCGTCAATATGGGCAATGATACCGATATTGCGGAATTTTTCTAATGGGTACTTCTTCTCAGCCATTTAATTAAATCCTCTTTTTAAACTGTCATACCAGTCAATGGTTTGCTGGGCATGAGTAAGATCAGCTTGCACAGATTCTACGGGCACGATTTGCCAACTACGACCGAGCGCTTCAATTTCGTCGCAATGAGCCTGCAAATCTTCTGGTAACACATAATCAATAGCGCCCCCACCCATATCTCTATCTGGAATTAGATGGACAGCTATCCTACCCTCCTCTAGTGCCGGGACAAGACGCTCCACAACACGACGAGCATTGTCTGCTAATAGTTCCGCTGCTGAAATTACTTGTTCACCCAAAACTTAATACCTCGCGAAATGCGCGAATGCTCGGTTGGCTTCAGCCATTTTGTGGGTGTCTTCTTTTTTCTTGACTGCATTGCCGGTGTTATTAAAGGCATCCATGAGTTCCTGGGCAATTCTGTCTTCCATACCTACACCCTTGCGAGATCGAGCTGCCTGCACAAACCACATCGTTGTCAGATGATTTTGGCGCTGACCCTTAACTTCGAAGGGAATTTGGTAGTTAGCGCCACCGACACGTCGACTGCGGGTCTCCAAGTGAGGTTGAATATTCTTAAAAGCTTGGTCAAAGACTTCAAGAGGGTTTTTAACTTTAAGCTTGTCGGCTGCTTTTTGCATGCCGTTATAGACAAGTCTCTCAGCAATTTGTTTCTTGCCATCAAGCATGACACGGTTGATAAGTCGCTGAACCTGTACACTGTTATAAATACGGTCGGCCGGTATCTCCCGAACCAGAGATTTTGTGACTTTTCTAGGCATGCTCGTCTCCAGATGATTGCTTTTTTCTGATTTCAACTAATGCACAGTCAGGCAGATCTTCAAATGCTGCACCGGCTTCCACCATCTCAGCATACGCAGCATTGCAGCGTTTATACACCTGCATAATACCTTGACCAGTGAAATCACACTCTTTATTCAAAGTACCGCAAGCCCAGAAGCACTGATCCGGTTGTCTTTCCTCTTGGGTGACTGGGCCAGAAGCTAGGGCAAACGATTCCCTAAATAAACCAGCCTCGTCCCAACCTGCAGGAGTCACTTGATTCACTGATTGAGCACCCTCAATCATTATTTGCCCTTCTTTGCGCCATAAAGGCTGCGACCACGTTTACGGCCTTGGACACCCTGTAAGTCTAAGCTACCACGGACAACGTGGTAACGAACACCAGGCAAGTCGGGCACACGTCCACCGCGGATTAAAACCACTGCGTGCTCTTGCAAGTTGTGACCTTCACCACCAATGTAGGCCCAAACCTCATGCCCATTGGTCAAACGTACACGAGCAACTTTACGCAGAGCTGAGTTAGGCTTCTTAGGAGTCTTAGTGGTTACCTTAACGCAAACGCCACGCTTAAATGGCGCCGGCTTTTCGTAGTTCTTGGTCTTAAGGTTGTTAGTGACGCGCAACAAAGCTGGTGATTTACTCTTAGTAGTCACTTTACGACGCGGCTTACGAACTAACTGACTTACAGTTGGCACACTAACTCCTTATTAAGCTGGATCATTTTAACAGTTTTAGTCATCTGTTTCAACAGGTTCCTTGTCTTCAACCCCATAGCCAGTACCAACTGGGATGCGACGACCTAGAATGACATTTTCTTTCAAACCGTAAAGATGGTCCACTTTACCACTGGTGGCAGCACTAATCAGAACACGGGTAGTGTCCTGGAAACTGGCGGCACTTAGGAATGAATCGGTACTTAGGCTGGCCTTTGTAATGCCGAGTAATAACTGGCTGTACTTAGCTGGCGCTTTTTTGTCCGCTTTAAGCTTCTGGTTTTCTTCAATAACGGCTTGGCGACTAACAATATCGCCGACCACAAATTCGCTATCACCGGCCTCTTCAATCTGTACCCGGCTGAACATTTGGCGGACAATTATTTCGAGATGCTTGTCGGCAATGTTCTGGCCCTGTGAAGCAAAAATTCTCAAAATTTCATTCATTATGTAGCGCTGTGTGGCTTCTACGCTCTGTAGTCGCATCAGTTCATGAAGATTAATCGAACCGTTGGTGAGGCGCTGGCCGGCTACAACTTTATCGTTGTTCTTAACGAATAGCTGTTTGTAGCCAGGGATCTCGTAGCGCAGCACGCTCTGTTTAGTTGGGCTAATTACGATGTGGTCTTTATTAACCCGAACTTTTCCAGCAATCGGGGCTGTCAGCGGTTCACTATTATCATCGTTGGCGGCAACCACATCACCAATTGCAACTTCGTGATTAGTCTTAACTTGAGCCGTCCGGCCGGCCAGTTTAACAGTTACTTTTTCAGCTTCATCAGCTGCTAACTGCACCACGTAATGATCGCCTTCTTCAGTAACCGTAACACTGCCAGCAATATCTGCTAGAAAGGCTTGTCCTTTTGGCATACGCACCTCAAACAACTCTTCAACACGGGGTAGACCAGTCGTAATATCTTCGCCGGCTACACCACCGGAGTGAAACGTTTTAAGCGTCAGCTGAGTGCCCGGTTCACCGATACTTTGAGCGGCAATAACACCCACCGGATGGTGTGATGCAACTACTTCACCAGTAGCCGGATCAATTCCATAACTCTTACGCGTAATGCCACGTACAGCCGTCGTGCTCAGTACACTCATAATACGGACACCGTCTAATTTTGGATCAGCTTCAATTTTGGCGGCAACTTCGGGCGTAATCAAATGACCTTTTTTAACCAGATCTGTAACAGTTTCAGCCGCAAACCGTCCACTTAAGCGCGCGGCATATGGTACACCGATTTCATCAGCGTCTGAGCGGAACTGGGCAAAGCCTGGGTCTGGTGACTCTTCATCCAATGTAAAGACGTCTTGGCTGACGTCGACTAAACGCCGGGTTAGATAACCCGAGTCAGCGGTCTTAAGAGCAGTATCGATCATACCTTTACGGGCACCACGGGTTGCGGTGAAGTATTCTAGCGGTGACATACCCTTTTTATAGTTGGATCGAATAGGCAACTCAATTGCCCGGCCGGTGGCATCGGTTGTTATTCCGAACATACCGACAGATTGCTTAACCTGACCGATGTTACCACGAGCACCAGAAACGACAGCAATGGACATAGCACTATCTTCTTTGGCAAACTGCTCACTCAAAATTTCCTGAACCCTGGTATCAATGCTTTGCCAATTCTCAACAGTCAAACGATAACGTTCTTCATCGGTAATGAAACCTTGGTCAAATTCTTCACTAATGCTGGCTGCTCGTTTTTCACCATCATCTAACAGCTTATCTAGACCGACTATATCGCTAAAGTCACCCATACCCATGCTAAGGCCTGATTTAGTGGCATAAGCAAAGCCAACCGTCTTGAGGTCATCGGCAATTTCTGCAGTCTTAAGTTGTCCGTATTTCTGATAGACCAGAGACATGGTCTGCAGTAGCTTTTTCTTAGTCATGGCTTCATCCTGGAATGGAAAGTCGTCAGGAAAGATTTCATTAAACAGTACGCGGCCAAGTGTGGTTTCACGATTTTCACCGCGGAAAGGCAGACGAATTCGCGTCTGGAAACCAATAGCCCCATTTTCCTCGGCTACAATAGCTTCTTCTAAGTTGGCATAACCGCGAACCTTATATGTTTTGGCGTTTTGGCGCTCAAAAGTCAGGTAGTAACAGCCAAGCACAATATCTTGTTCAATATGCAAAATTGGTGAGCCATCGGCTGGTTTCAGCAAGTTTTTATTGCTGGCCATGATGTCCCTAGCTTCAGCTTGGGCAGCATCACTAAGGGGCAAATGAACCGCCATCTGGTCACCGTCAAAGTCAGCATTGAAGCCTTTACATACTAATGGATGCAGTTGAATGGCTTTACCTTCAATTAAGACAGGTTGAAATGCTTGGATACTTAGTCGGTGCAAGCTTGGTGCCCGGTTTAGTAAAACGTATTTGCCTTTAATAACTTCATCAAGGGCATCCCAAACCGCTACTTCGCCTGTTTCAATCATGCGCGTAGCTGAGCGAATATTATGAGCGTGCTCATTTTCAATCAGATGGCCAATAACAAATGGTTTAAACAGCTCCAGGGCCATCATTTTAGGTAAACCGCATTGGTCTATGTTTAATTCTGGGCCAGCTACAATAACCGAGCGACCAGAGTAATCAACGCGCTTACCAAGTAAGTTTTGACGAAAACGTCCCTGCTTGCCCTTAAGCATGTCGCTTAAACTTTTCAGGCGGCGACGCTGACCGGTGGCTGCGACAGCACGGCCCGAACGAGCATTACTATTGTCTATTAAGGCATCGACAGCTTCTTGTAGCATGCGCTGTTCGTTACGACGAATGACTTCCGGTGCATTGAGTTCAATTAGCTTCTTAAGCCGGTTGTTACGGTTAATAACGCGACGATAGAGGTCGTTCAAGTCACTAGTGGCAAAGCGGCCACCAGTTAGCTGTACCATTGGACGCAAATCGGGAGGAATGACAGGCAACACAGTTACCGTTAAGCTACTTGGCTTAATACCAGCGCGGTGCATACTTTCTAGCAAGCGCAAACGCTTCATAATTTTCTTCTTGCGCTGACCCTTAGCGTCTTCGGCTTCAGCGGTCAGTTCGTCAATTAGTTTGCCAAGATCTACATTGTCTAATAGCTCTTTCAAGGCTGCTCCGCCCATTCCAACAGTAACCAGATCCTGAACGTCATCTGGTAAATTGCGGTAGTCAGTCTCGCCAATTAAACTAAATTGCTCTAGTAAATCCAGCTGACTCTTGAGGAGGTCGTATTCTTTAGTAAGTTCGTCCGTTTCCTTATTCTGGGCTTCAGCCAGAGCTTTTACATCAGCATCAGGATCCTTAGCTTCTTTTTCGTAACGCAAACGGATTGCTTCTTTGGCGGCAGTGAATTCAGCTTCTTTATCAGCTTTGATCTTATCGCGCTTAGAAGTTTCGACAGATTTAATAATGTAACTAGCGAAATATGCAACGCGTTCAAGGTTTTTAACGGTCATACCTAAAACTAGGCCAATGGCTGAGGGTGTGCCACGCAAGAACCATATATGAGCCACCGGGCTAGCCAAGTTTATGTGTCCCATGCGTTCACGGCGGACAATACTTTTAGTTACCAGCTCTCCGTTTTTATCAATAGCAGCTTCACGTGAGCGGACACCTTTATATTTAGCATCGTGCGGATTAATATCCTTAACAGGCCCGAAAATGCGTTCACAAAATAGTCCGTCTCGTTCTGGCTTTTGGGTACGATAGTTTATGGTCTCTGGCTTAGTAACCTCGCCGTGGCTCCAGTCCAAAATGTCCTCTGGACTAGCAACTGCCAAACGTACTGCATCAAAATCGGCAATATCAGTTCCGTGATTGTAGCGTCGCATCATAATTAGGCAGCCTCCTCGGCGTCATCTTTAGTGTCATCATCGTCATCGTTGGCGGCAATAACCGTGGTTGCGGGGATGTCATCTTCTAATTCCATGACAACAAATTCGTTAGCCGTTTCTTCTTCACTGACATCGACCGGCGTAAGATCACCTGGAGCAACTTCTAGATTAGGCTGGTGCTCAGCCTCGTCCTTAATGTTTTCGGCTAGCACAGCTTCAGCATCAACGACTGCATCAGATGTGATCAAGTCAACCTTTAGGCCTAGACCCTGTAGCTCTTTAACGAGTACGTTAAAGCTTTCTGGTACTTTAGGTCCAACAATTTCAGTTGCCTTAATGATTGATTCGTAAGCTTTGGAACGACCATATACATCATCAGACTTGATCGTGAGCATTTCCTGTAATGTGTTAGCGGCACCATAAGCTTCCAGCGCCCAAACTTCCATTTCACCAAATCGCTGACCACCGTTTTGGGCTTTACCACCCAAAGGCTGCTGAGTAACCATAGTGTAAGGACCGGTGCTCCGAGCGTGAATCTTATCAGTAACCATGTGGTTCAGTTTAATCATGTACATTGAACCAACAGTTGTGCGCTCTTTAAATGGCTGTCCGTTGCGTCCATCGTATAATTGCTGCTTACCATCATCTGGCAGACCGGCTTGGCGCAATAACTTCTGAATGTCTTCGATTGGCACTCCATCAAAACTCGGGCTAGCTACTTTTATACCTAAAACGCGGGCAGCCATACCAAGGTGGGTTTCAAATAACTGTCCAATATTCATGCGACTTGGCACGCCAAGTGGGTTTAGCACGATATCAACTGGCGTACCATCTTCCATGAATGGCATGTCTTCAACCGGTAAAATACGGGCAATTACACCTTTGTTACCGTGCCGACCGCCCAGTTTATCACCGACAGAAATTTTGCGCATTTGGGCTACGAACACTTGAATTTGCATGATCACACCAGCTTTGAGCTCATGACCATTAGCACGACTAAAGACTTTGACGCCAACAACTTTTCCATGTTTACCGTTACTCATGCGTTGCGAGGTGTCGCGTACTTCTTTAGCTTTTTCACCAAAAATAGCCCGTAGCAAACGTTCCTCGCTGGATAGTTCTTGTTCACCCTTTGGTGTAATTTTACCAATTAAGATATCACCTGGATGAACTTCGGCACCAATACGTACAATACCTTCTTCGTCTAGGTGCCTTAAGGCCTCTTCGGAGACATTTGGAATGTCGCGAGTAACAATTTCTGGCCCCAGTTTGGTTTCGCGTACTTCAACCATGAAATCTACAATGTGTACGCTAGTCAGGGTGTCATCTTCAACCAGTTTACGAGAAATAATAATAGCGTCTTCAAAGTTGTAGCCTGCCCAAGGCATAAAGGCTACAAGTAAGTCTTTGCCAAGTGCTAGCTCACCGGCCTCAATGCTCATACCTTCAATTAAGACGTCGCCAGCTTTGACTTTATCACCGGTGCTGACAGCTACTTTATGGTTTATGCTGGTACCTTCGTTACTGCGCACATAATGCAAAGGGTGATAGGTCTGTTTGTGGCTCTTATACTGAACTACGACTTCATCAGCCGCCGCTTTAAGAACTTCACCATTTTCATCTGCCAATACAACCTGGCCACTATTACGGGCAACAGCTTCTTCCATGCCACTACCAACAATTGGTGCGGCTGGATGTATCAGTGGCACAGCTTGGCGTTGCTGGTTACTTCCCATCAGACTTCGATAAACATAGTTTTTTTCAATAAATGGAATCAGTCCTGCGCTTGAGCCAATAATTTGGCGACGCGAGGCATCCATGTGAGTAACTTCATTAGCGTCAACTTCTCCCGACACAAGATTACGGCGGGCACTAACACGCTCATTTACAAAATAACCATTGGCATCAACAATTTCACCTGCACTAGCGATCGTGGCTGATTCTTCTTCAGAGGCATCTAAGTAAAGTACCTCGTCACTAACCTTAGCTTTGACTGGCCAAGTAACTTGATCCTTAACAGCTTCCAAGCGCTTGGCGTCAGCGGCGGTAATTTTAGCACCAGCCTTAACAATGACTTTACCCTTGTCATTTTCTAAATTGACTGCCGCAATGTGCCCAGCGGCCGACTTGGCAGGTACTGCGTTAATGACACGTCTATAAGGAGTTTCAATAAAACCATAATCATTAATTCGGGCGTAGTTGGCTAGGTTTAGCACCAGGCCAATGTTGGCGCCTTCGGGCGTTTCCACGGCACAAATACGGCCATAATGAGTGGCGTGGGCATCGCGAACCTCAAAACCGGCTCGTTCGCGTGAAAGGCCGCCTGGGCCCATTGAGCTCAAGCGCCGCTTGTGAGCAAGTTCGCTTAAAGGATTAATCTGGTCCATGAACTGGCTAAGCTGTGAACTCGCAAAGAATTCCCTTACGGCGGCCACTACAGGACGCGCGTTAATAAGCTGAGCTGGTGTGACGGTTTCGATTTCACTCATGCTCATGCGATCTTTGGTATTGCGTTCCATTCTTAGCAAACCAATTCGGAATTGGCGCTGCACCAATTCACCAACCAGCTTGACGCGGCGGTTTGCTAAGCTGTCAATATCATCGGCCGGCTCCTGAGTATTATTAAGCCGAATAATCTCGGCGATGATAGCGACTAGATCTTCAAGCCGCATGACGCGATTTTCAGCCGTGTTTGGTATTTTGAGATCAAGCCGTTTATTTATCTTGTAACGACCAACTCGGCTAAAGTCAAAGCGCTTGAAATTATAGAACATGTTTTCCAGCAGCGAACGAGCGTTATCAACCGTAGCTAAATCACCTGGTCGCAAACGACGATAAACTTCAATTAAAGCTTCGTTCGTTGCCTTAGCCGGATCTTTATCCAGTGTAGCCTGCAAGTAACTTAAGGTGCCTTGATCAACGTGCGCAAACGCTTTCTGCATGTCGGCTTCACTCATTCCTAAAGCATGCAACAAGGTAGTTACCGGAATTTTGCGCTTACGATCAATTTTGACGTACAAAGCACCATTAGCAGCGGTTTCAAACTC
>CAZSHK010000003.1:5404-7506 GCA_964606965.1 uncultured Candidatus Saccharibacteria bacterium | reverse complement strand
AGCTCACCAAGACCTTCTTCTATAAACCATTGGAAAGAACGATTCTGGTGGTCGACCAGATTCGGTAAGTCTAAGGCGTCGTCTATGTTACTAAAATAAGTGCGTGTTTGTTTTTTAGATGAGTT
The DNA here is from genome assembly GCA_964606965.1 of uncultured Candidatus Saccharibacteria bacterium. Lineage (GTDB taxonomy): Bacteria > Patescibacteriota > Saccharimonadia > Saccharimonadales > CAYVSP01 > CAZSHK01. The sequence continues at coordinate 7,381 of CAZSHK010000003.1, read as the reverse complement.
AACTTTGGTTCGGGGCACGCTGGCACTGCTCCTTCTTTAATATACGGCTAATAAATGGCTTTGGCGTTTTTGGCGCGAAGATTACTATCCGGGTAATATTTGGCACTCGCTTTCTAACATCACGAGCACTGCCCAGCATACACTACTTCTTAAATAGCAGTTTACGCAGTTAAATTTCTAATGTCAAGTTTAGTATAAAAGAAGCTGCCGTATCTTATCTTCCGTCTGTGTATTCCTATTCCGGAGTATTAATATCGTGACTTCTATATATTTGGACAACCTTGCCCTCTTTCGAAATACCGTAAGGGTCATCGCCATCTGGCGTGCTCACTTCCGCCGGCCCATCAAAAGGATGAAAAATGTTCTGAATACCAAGATTGTATGTTGCCCCCTCAGGTACAGCCACCATCATAGGATTAGGCGCCGCTTTTTCGCGTCCACTGATTAGATGTTTAATCGCTAATCTAGCCCTCGCTCGTACCAAGCTTAGGGCAACCAGCTCATGTGTCTCGGTCGAAATATCAGGTGACAGCCAGTAGTCAACATCAGTACCATCTATCCAACCTAGGCGCGGATGGATTAATGTCTGGTTTGGAATAACGGTTCCAATACCAATCGCTTGGCCTAAATGCCGTCCATTGCGAATTACATATGCTTCAATTCCCTTGTCGGTTGCGATACGAAACACATTTCTTATGGCTCTTGGTAGACTTCTGTATCTTTCGACGGTACCTGGGAAGGCTTCTTGAAGCCAATCTCTTTCGTTACGGACAAGATCGTGTAGATCAATACCAAGCTTTGGAGCTTTTGGAACACTGTAGCGCTCTAAATAGACACTCATAAGTCACAATTTAGCACTGCGATGCAGTTTAACCATGAGAATTTTAATTGAGCTTAGGCGGATTGTTGATAATGCCGTCAACCACGCCATATTTCTTGGCCTCATCGGCGGTCATCCAAAAATCTCGCTCCATGTCGGAGTGAATTTTTTCTAACTTCTGACCAGTGTTTTTAGACATAATTTGTTCCATCAGTTTCTTTACACGCAAGGCTTCTTTTAGGTCAATTTCCTGGTCGGTTACTTTGCCGCGGGTGCCACTAGATGGTTGATGAATCATAACGGTAGCATGCGGCAATATGTAGCGTTTACCCTTGGCACCACTGCTTAACAGAAAGGCCGCCGCGCTAGCCTGAACACCGATCCCAACGGTTTGGACATCAGCCTTAACAAACTGCATGGTGTCATAAATGGCTAAAGCATCGTAAACGCTGCCGCCAGGACTATTTATATATAAGAATATGTCTTTTTTACTGTCTTCATTATCTAAGAACAATAGTTGGGCCACGATCAGATTTGCAGTGTGTGGATTGACGTCATCACCGATAAAAATAATACGATCTTTAAGCAACCGCGAGTAAATGTCATAGGCACGTTCAACACGGCCATCGGTTTCTATAACTGTTGGTATCAATACTTGGCTAATTGCTTTGCTCATACAAACATTCTATTAAATTAGCACTCGACAGTCAAGAGTGCTAAATTTATTTCTTAGAAGAATATTCAGTTAAGCGAGCAAGTGTTTTTTCGGTTAACAAACGTGAGGCTATATCACGGCGATTTTCTTCTTTATCTAATTCAGACCGCATTGAGCTATCCGTATATTGGCCCTTGAGTAACTGAATACGAACTTCAAGTTCTTCAGGTGTTACGTCAATACCCTCTGCTTCGGCAACTGCCGACAAAACTAGTCCAGCTTTGACACTTTCTGTTGCTGCCGGTTTTTTTTGCTTTTTGTGTTCTTCTGCCGTAACTTTTTCTTCTTTTAAGTGTTCTTCCCAGGTTTGCCCACGATAAGTAAGATTGCGCCTTTCTTCTTCTTCCATGCGCTCAATCTGTTCATCTATCAGTTTTTTTGGTATTGCTACCTTGGCTTGGGCGGCAATTTCACTAACTAGCTCATTTTCATACTGCCGGTC
>CAZSHK010000003.1:1395-5304 GCA_964606965.1 uncultured Candidatus Saccharibacteria bacterium | reverse complement strand
TAAAGATGGTTTATGGCTTCTTCAATAAACTCTGTCTGCAAAACGCTCTGGTCAACATTTTTTTCTACTAATGCTAGTGGAACTTTGCCTTCACGAAAACCAGGTACTTTGACACGGCCCTGTAAATGTTTAAGCACGTGCTGCTTGATTGGTTCCAGGTCAGCTTGATTAGCAGTAATAATTAGCTCAGCTGTGGTGTCCTCGGGAAATGATTTTTTGACTTGCATGAAACGCTAGTTTAACAGATTCAGAAGTGTTTTACCATGATACAAACCATGATGTCATCAGTCTGCTGCACTTTTAAGAACATCTGCAATTTGCTGCGCACTATAATTTTCTTGCTGGCCGGTTCTTAGATTTTTCAGCGTATATACGCCACTCGCCAGTTCTTTGTCGCCAATAAAGATTGCGTAATCTAAATGTCGCTTATCGGCCATTTTAAGTTGTTTATCAGGAGAGTTCCCCGAATAATCTACCGCCAACTTCAGCCCCATTTCGCGCAGCTCTTTTAATACTGGTTGAGCCGACTGCCCTACATCACCAATAAGAACGACGTATGCGTCAGTTTCTGGTTTTATTTCTGGTAATAACTTATGGACTTCCAGAAAATTAGTTAAAGTGGCATCGCCCATGGCAAAACCAACTACCGGTATGCTCTCGCCGCCAAAAAGTCCGACCAGCCCGTCATAACGCCCACCGCCGAACATTGATCGGTTGTTGCTGGGATTATTATCAAAGACTTCAAAAACAATATCGGTGTAATAGTCGAACCCGCGCATTAAACTCAGATCAAACAGTACATTACTGATGCCAACTGCCTCCAGGCGCTTTATTAGGGCGCTCAGTGATTTGACCGACGGATGTGACTGCAGTTTTTCCGGAAGCTCGCTGGGTAGAGCTATTTTGAGCAATTCGCGTAACTCAGGCCCAACCTGCTTTGCTTTTTGTGAGGCGCTTAGAATTGACTCCATTTGTGACACAAACTGGTCATATTCCATTTTGTGAATGCGGTCAATTAATTTCGTTAGCGAATGGACTTCAGCTTCGTTAAGACCATATTCTTCCATGAGTAGTGCATTTATTAACTGGCGACTATTCAGGCGCACGCTGTAACTTTCTCGTTTGGCCTTAAAGGCCTGCATTACAGCATCGGCAACTTGAATAATTTCCACCTCAGCCTCCAAACCGTCTAATCCAAAAATATCAACGTCCAATTGATAAAATTCACGATAGCGACCCCGCTGCGGCCGCTCATAACGCCATCTGCTACCAATGTTGTACCAACGGACTGGATAAGCTAGCTCCTGACGTCTAGCCGACACTAAACGGGCTACGCTGGGCGTCATTTCTGGCCGTATTACCACTTGGCGGCCACCGCGATCTTCAAAGCTGTAAGTTTGTTCACTAACAATCTCATCGCCAGTTTTAGCGGCATAAAGTTCAATTGGTTCAATCAGTGGTGCGTCGTATTCTTCGTAGCCGAACTGTTCAACAACTGACCTTAAGGTGCTAAATACGTATTTTTGGACGCGTTTATCTTCTGGATAAAAATCGCGCGCACCCTTATATGGTTGTGTTGATAAAGCCATTGTGAGTATTTTAACAGTAAATACTGGTGCGGATGAAAGGACTTGAACCTTCACGCCTTGCGGCACTAGGTCCTAAACCTAGCGTGTCTACCAATTCCACCACATCCGCGTTAGCAGTATTTTACGAAGTTTTGCGATAAAAGACTAGCCGGCTATCGCCGTAGTGGCGGTCAATTTGTATCGCGCCCTCAATAATTACTGTCTGTTCGTAGCGATATTGGTTATGTATTCAAGCGAGATTCCCGTCTCTATAGTAGTACCAGGATCCGCCTTAACAAGTCGTTCAAATAATATGAGTGAATGCTCAAGTTTATTTAGTTCAACAAGGCACTCTGGTTTGATGGCCTCAGTAGGGTCACGAAACATCCATAAATGACATTTCTCGCTGTACTCAAAATCACGTCCAAACAGTTCAGGATCAACGGCTTCCGACAACTGACCGGCCCATGTAACCCCCACGGATCGTTGTTCTGGAACTCTTGTCCCTTGAGCGTGTAAGACCGTACAGTTCCAGCTCACAGATAGTGTTCTATAGCCCCTGGGTGGATCGTGTACAGGTAGAGAGTTTGTTGAATAAGTAGTGCTAAAAATGAAAGTATCAGTCCTGGTTTCATGCGGAGGTTTGGTGGGCATTAATTGAACGGCCGCGACAATTTGATTAAACCGCGTTATTGGATCCAGGTCGTTGGAACGTTCTGGCACGCCTGGATCAGATTGCTTAGCCGATTCTAGTTCAGCGTGATGTTTTTGAGCTTTATAATGCTCTACCAATACCGCTCTCATACCTATTTTATCCATTTTAACCTCTTACTTCGTCCGTGCTTACAGCTTAACTGAGAATAATACACCTGTAACTTTATGCAAGCACAAGCAATTAACTGAGAGCATTAGCTGAAGTGTTGCGATAAAAGATTAGTTGGCTGTCGCCGTAATTGCGCTCAACTAATTGTTTCAACCCCTCAAAAACAACTGGTTTTTTGTGCCCTGGCCAATCCAAAACATACAAGCCCCCTGGCTTAGTGTGTTTTGTAAGCTTGTGTAGAAGAGGTTCTTGTAAATCATCGTAAGGTGGAGCAGATATAACAATGTCAAAATCTTTATCAAGATTATTATCGGACCAACCGCTGGCGTTCGCGCGAATGGCTTGCATTAAATGCTTATCAACATCCAAGGCATGCATATTGTCGAGTACGGTAGAGTAGGCTTTTTTGTCTATATCTATAGCAGTGACGTTTTTAGCACCGCGACTGACGGCTTCAAGGCTCAGCCCGCCGCTACCAGCAAAGGCATCAAGTATAGTTAACCCCGTTATGTCACCTAGCATACTGAAAAGCGCCCCGCGCATTTTATCGCTCATTGGATGTGTACGGTGGCCTTTGGGTGCATCAAAATTGCGTCCGCCAAGTGAGCCAGAGATGATTCTCATTTGGATTCAATCAATCCGGCATCACAAAGTGCCGCGTACCAGGTCAACGTCACCGTGCGCACTAAGGCAGGGCCTAATTTATGGCGTACTTGATATGCCAGCTTAGTCGTCCAACCTTTTTTATAATATACATCGTACATATCAAGCACTGCTACTTCACGAGCTGTGCGTTTAAACCATTCCTGCAGGCCAATGGAGTTAAAGTGCTCGACATCAGATTTTTTGGGCTGAGCTTCGCCAAAATTTAAAGGTTTTATGAGAGTGGCAATGCCAAATTCAAACCACCAGTGAGTCATAAAAAGACCCTTAGCTCCCCACATTTTCCAATTATTCTTGGCCTTTTCACGGCGGGTGCCGCCATGCATAACTAGTTTTTCCTTAATGGAATCACGAGTTTCAATGCCCTGACCGCCTCGTAGTTCACTTAGCTTTTCTTCGTATGGATAGTGGTGAGCAGGTGTTAAACCATCCACAATGGCATGGGCCAGCCAAGCCGCCTCAAAAGCCGTACGCTCTTTATCACCTTCCTTGAGCTCAATAACCAGCTGTTCGTAATGTTGCATGATGAGTCCGATGATCTTGCCGTCGGCATCATTGAACGGACTGTAGAAGTGCCACGGTTCGTCACGGGCTGGGCTTTTGAGCTTAATACCATCGGGTCCATTTTTGCCCTCAAAGTGCAGGATTTGACTGATAGTCGGAAATAAATTCTCTTTGGGTAGCAACTTATTAAGGTGGCGTCTAGAAATACTGTCGATCTTTTGATGAGCACCAAGCAGGCGACCAGAGAACCGAGTCAATTCTAATCCAGAGTACATAGTTGCCTTAGTTTAAGTTAGTGACGGCACGAAGCTCAGAGACACGTTTGTATAACTGCTTGTATTCTAGCAAATT
>CAZSHK010000003.1:0-1295 GCA_964606965.1 uncultured Candidatus Saccharibacteria bacterium | reverse complement strand
CCGACCCGGCCACGCAACTGATGAATTTGGGCCAGGCCAAATCTTTCGGCATCTTCAATGACCATGACCGTCGCATTCGGAACGTCAACGCCCACTTCTATCACAGTTGTAGTGACTAATATGTCTAATTCGTGTTCGACGAACGCTTTCATAATTCTTTGCTTTTCCTCAGCTTTGAGTTTGCCATGCATAAGCCCCAGCCGCCTGTGTTTGAATGGTCCCTTACGGAGCTCATCATAGGTTTTTTCAGCCGATTTTACATTCAACACTTCAGACTCAGCTATCAGTGGAGTCACCACAAATGTTTGGCGACCCTTAGACAGTTCAGCATCAATTTTCTTATATAGTTGTAGGCGCGAACTAGGTGGCACAAGTTTAGTTATAATCGGTTTGCGATTGGCCGGTTTGGCATCTATAACAGAAATGTCCAGCTCACCGTAAAGTGTCAAAGCCAAGCTGCGTGGAATAGGGGTGGCAGTCAGACTTAAAGCGTGCGGCATGTGACCAGCTTTGGCTTGTAGTTTTTTACGTTGCTCAACGCCAAAACGGTGTTGCTCATCGATTATTATTAAGCCCAATTTTTTTATATCAACTTTCTCTTGTATAAGAGCGTTTGTTCCGACCATGAAACGCACCTCGCCCTTTTTAATCCGCTGCTGAACCAATTTTTTTTGAGCTGCCTTAAGGCTGCCTACCAGCAAGCCAACTTGGTCTGCATAGCCTAGCGGCTCCAAAAGCCTATAGATGGTATCAGCGTGTTGACGAGCTAATAGTTCGGTCGGTGCCATCAGCGCCACCTGAAAGCCCTGCTCCATAGCCATAAGCGCAGCCATGGTAGCTACCACGGTTTTGCCCGAACCAACATCCCCCTCTAATAAACGATTCATTGGGTGCGGCTTTTGCATGTCTAAATATATTTGCCAGGTAACTCTACGCTGAGCATCAGTAAGATTGAATGGCAAGTGCTCAACAAACTGCTTAGCTAGATTTTCTTTAAACGGCACATTAAGACTGTGTTCGGTCAACATTTCATACTTGTTAAGAAGTGCTGCTAGGGTTAACTGAAAGACTTCTTCAAAACCTAAACGTCTACGCGCTTCTTCATACTCAGCTGCAATCGTCGGAAAGTGCAATAGCTGGACAGCCGCACTGCGGGCAATTAGCCGTTGTTTTTGAACCAAGCTAGGTGGAAGAGTTTCTGGCAAGCTTTGCATCAAAGGCATCAGTGCACGAATAATACGGCGTATTTGGTGTGACTTTAAGCCCTTAGTTTCTTTATAAATCGGCACAATCCG
>CAZSHK010000002.1:13377-45323 GCA_964606965.1 uncultured Candidatus Saccharibacteria bacterium | reverse complement strand
AGTTGAGGCAGCCTTGGATCAGCCTGACTCATTCCGACTACCTATTCCCGTAACACTGCCAGCTAATCAAAGATCAAGGAGTGCATAATGACAACAGCAACTAAAGAAAAATTAGAAAACGGTAGAGTAAGCCAAGTAGTTGGCGTGGTGGTTGATGTCGACTTCCCTGCCGACAAAATACCGGCTATTTATAACGCCCTTACGGTCAAGCTAAATGATTCTGAACTTGTTTTAGAAGTAGCCCAACACTTGAGCGAATCAAGTGTGCGTGCCGTGGCATTGGCTTCAACCGATGGGCTCAAACGTGGTGCGACCGTAACCGATACTGGTGCGGCCATTAGCGTGCCAGTTGGTAAAGAAACACTAGGACGTATGTTTAACGTCATTGGCAAGCCAATTGATGGACAAAAGGACGACTTTAAAAAACGCGCTCCTATTCACCGTTTGCCACCAACGCTGAGCGAGCAGTCCGGTGGTGTCGAAATCCTAGAAACCGGAATTAAAGTTATTGACCTGATTGCACCAATTATTAAGGGTGGTAAGGTTGGTTTGTTTGGTGGTGCCGGTGTTGGCAAGACTGTTTTGATTCAGGAATTTATCGATAATATTGCCAAACAACACGGTGGAACTAGTGTGTTTGCTGGTGTTGGCGAGCGAACCCGTGAAGGTAACGACCTTTACCATGAAATGTCAGAATCTGGGGTTATTAAAAACACTTCGCTAGTCTTTGGTCAGATGAATGAACCGCCTGGTGCCCGTTTACGAGTAGGCCTGAGCGGTTTAACCATTGCCGAAGGTTTTCGTGACGAAGGTAAGGAAGTCTTGTTGTTCATCGACAACATCTTTCGCTTTACCCAGGCTGGCTCTGAGGTGTCTGCCTTGCTTGGTCGTTTGCCATCAGCTGTCGGTTACCAGCCAAACCTGGCCGAGGAAATGGGTGACTTGCAAGAACGCATTACCAGTACCAAAAAAGGCTCAATTACGTCTGTGCAGGCTGTCTATGTGCCAGCCGACGACCTAACCGACCCCGCACCAGCCACGACCTTTGCCCACCTGGACTCAACCATTGTGCTGTCACGCGCGTTGACCGAGCTTGGTCTCTACCCGGCCGTTGATCCGCTGGATAGTTCCAGTACCATTCTAGACCCAGAGATTATTGGTGATGACCACTACAACGTGGCCCGTGAAGTTCAGCGTGTGTTACAGCGCTACAAGGACCTACAAGACATTATTGCAATCCTTGGCATGGAAGAGTTGTCTGACGAAGATAAGTTGACCGTGAACCGCGCGCGGCGACTGCAGCGCTTCCTAACGCAACCATTCCACGTGGCTGAGAACTTTACAGGTTTCAAAGGTGCTTACGTGTCTTTGGCTGACACCATCGCCGGCTTCAAAGAGATTTTAGAGGGTAAACACGACGACAAGCCAGAGAGTGCCTTCTATATGAAGGGTAAAATTTCTGAGGTTAAATGATGCCCAATAATAAAAGCGATGCCGACACTTTTCTTGAAAGAGTTTTAGCAGAACCAAGCCCAGAGGTTGCTTCCGCCACTGTTAACCCAGTTCGTTCTGCAGTCGAAATAGCTATGGATAAATACTTCGGTGTTGAAGTAAGTGACTCAAATGACGCTATCTCAACTAACGGGAATGCTACTGATGATTCACTTTGAGCTGGTCACATTAGACGGTACCAAGTTTGGCGAAGACGTCTACGAAGTCGTTCTGCCGACGCCACAAGGTTACATTGGAATCTTTCCCAGCCACATGCCACTGGTTAGCATTGCCACACCTGGCGTTATTACAATTCGGCATGCTTCAACCGATCCAGATACCAAACTTGAATATTTTGCCACTAACGGTGGTGTAATTGAGATTCTGGATAATAAAGTGCGCGTACTTGCTGACGAAGCCGACCGCGAAGATGAGATCAACGTAGCAGAGGCTCAGAAAGCCTTTGAACGTGCTGAAAAATTACGCGCTGAAGCAACCAGCCAAGTTGAAATTGATAAAGCCCAAAGTCTTATGGATCGATCTAGTGTGCGTTTGCAGGTGGCCGGCTTACGTCGCCGTCACCACGACCGTCGATAAAACCACCTTTCCATAATCAATAAGTTTAGTATACTAGTCCTTCGTGCCTAGAGAATTTAAGGAGTTCGTCGAAAACGAACATGGTATCATGGTGCCCGGATATATTACGGGTGAAGTGGGTAAATTAGTCATGCCCAATACATTAGATGTAGCAGAGATAGACCAATCACAAGGAGAAAGAATGTTTACAAATTTCGGATCGCTTCAAGAGTTTTCTAAAAAACATAATGCCCTGCCTGCCTCCTATGCTAAAGAGCAGATATGGACTGGAATAATTTCGAAGTTAAAAGATACTACACACGATCCCGAACTCGCCAAACTTATAGAAGCTGCCCTAGACCCACTTAATCTTGAAAATTACTACGTTAATGCCAAAATTACCGCTCGAACGCGCTGCATCGATGGTCGTTTATTAGCAGGTTATTTATTAGAAAGTGGTCTTGTGGATCCTGCTATGGTGGGGCGCGATCTAGGTCCACAAGTGCCCGGCGGCACCCCTTCAGCTGCTCTCATCTACCGAATTATTAACCGTAACTGGCAGGAAAAACCGACCCTTGGCAATGACATACGCTTAATCTCCAAAATTTATCAAGCTCATGGTATTCGAATGGGTGGTCACATTGATGGACATAAAGCCGACCATCTTTTTGATTCGGGTTGTGGAGCTATCGACAATATGCCGGCCATTTTAGACCGTATCACTTCACCTTATGCCATCGGTGAGCTCAAGGGGCTAGTTAGAGCATTGATGGGTGACGGTTTTAACCCTGATACCTACGACATGGTTGAGGGGCGAATGTTGTTGTTGGAAAGCATGCGGGATTTTTATTTCGGTAAATATGATATTGGCAATGGCCAGAGTGAGTTTGCGTTCAAGAAAGATGCTATTCAAGTTCTAAACGAGAATGCCGAAAAAGAGCATCATCCCGTTGCTAAACTCACAGGTGACCACCACGAGCATGCCTTAGTCATCAATCTTGTTAAAGGCACGACCTTTGATCGTGACCGTTTCTGGGCCGATAACCAAGGCCGAGTCCAACTGTTTAATTATGATTTGTGGCGGTCCGAAGATTTTGCGAATATACTTTATCCCACAAATCTTCGTAAACAAACACCAGAGCAAAATCGTCAACATCATATAGAGCAACAACCATTCCTAACAGCGCGGATAATGTACGCCGTAGCAACTGCTATGGTATTAACGGACGGATCATTAGACTTAATTATTCGCCAATAGAACTTTAAGCGGTTCACTGTTAGTTGTGCTTATGCTTTGCATTTCGGCGTGAACATATTATGCTTTAATCAATAAAAGAATAACTCCGGAGGAACTTCTATGTTCAGAAGAGAAAATGTTGCCGCAGTATTTGCGGAATTTTTAGGTACAGCCACGCTAGCAACTGTTGTGTTTGCAATGGTTGGACGGACTACATTTCCGTTTTTCGCGGATGTCGCGGCTGGTGTAACACTGGCCTTAATGGTTTTAGCTATCGGCGAAGTTTCAGGAGCTCATATTAATCCGGCGGTTACCTTAGGAATGTGGACTGTGCGCAAAATTAGCACTGCCCGAGCCTTGGTCTACATTGTTGCTCAAATGCTTGGTGGTTTAGCAGTCTGGGGACTTCTAAGCTATCTAATAAATAAACCCCTGCCAAGTATTGCCGCCAAAAGTTTTGATTGGCGCATTTTTATCGCTGAGGCTATCGGAACGTTTGTGTTTACTTTTGGTATTGCCTCAGCTGTCTATCAGGGTTATGAAGGTGCCCGCAAAGCAATTACAATTGGTGCCTCGCTAATGATTGGTGCGTTAGTCGCTTCAATTGCTGCCAATGGTCTTTTGAATCCAGCCGTAGCACTTGGCGTGCAGTCATGGGATAAGATGTATGTACTAGCTCCGATCATAGGTTCAGTTGTCGGAGTAAACTTGTATGCTTTGTTATTTGCGCCCACTGGTTCAGGTGTAGCACTGCTGCCATCTCGGTCAGTCTCTACCCGTTCAACAGTGAAGTCGACAAAAGTGACTAAGTCTAGCAAAGCTAAGGCCCGCAAACCGGTCGTCCGCAAGCGCAGCCGTTAGCTCAGCGTAATAAGATCATTCTCGAAAGCTTTAATACCAGCAAAGTCCGGACTATAGCCTGACGTATCTGGTATATCGGCGGCCATAATTTTGTGCCAGACGGCCTGTATGAGTTTTTTGAGAATTAACAGTTCATTGTCATTGCTATCTAGTGACAGCTGGTAATAAATATCGCGACGGCTGGGCTCAACAAAAGCTACTTGCAGGTCAACGGACTCTATGTCATTGAACTTCTGACTTAAGCGGAAGAGTAGTTCATAAAAAAATAGTTGTTGGCGAAAACGATGCAGCTTTTGCTTATAGTAATCCTCAGTTACATGCCAGGAGTTGAGTGCCCGACCCGTCTTAAAGTCAGTCACGACGAGATGCTCTTTTAGCTTCATATAGTGGTCGGCCGTTCCTGTTACTTGAATATCGCCGAGACTGAGTGTACTACTGGCGAAATTATATTCGCCCATTCCACCCGGTTTTATAATAGCGGTATGTTTCAGAAAGCCGGTTACTGTACTAACGACATCGGCAACTAACATATCGCTAATTTCATACTTCTGCTGAATATAAACTGTTAAATCAGTTTTTGAAGGCATTACTCCGGTTTTATTCAGGTATCGCTGAGCATAATGCAAAGCATCGTGTACCCGATTTCCGAACAGTGCCTCTGGGTGTGGCGGTTTTGGTACGCCAAGCAGACTATGAACTAAGAATGTAGCTGGGCCACCGTGGACAACATCGAAAAAAGTTGTCAAATGTGAAGGACTTAAACGATAATTCTTCAGAACTGGTTGGAGGAGTTGGCTTAGTTGTGATTGATCTTGCAGATTTTGTGGTCGGTACCACTCCTGCCAAGACTGTTGAGGTTTTATTGAAAATGCTTCTAGTTGCTCGCCCACATATTGAGAGGTTTCAATATCATCAAGCCCAGGCAGGTTGGTAGATGACTTGCTGCTGATAAAAGTCAGTTCACGCTTAGCCCTCGTCATAACAACGTATAGCAAACGCAAGCGGTCGTCGTTACTTTCGGCAACTGGTTCTAAATATTTCCAGCCTTCAGGCCACACAAGATTATTGCGTCGCCCTTTTTCTTTAAACCAGGTATTGTAATCGGCATGTAAGATGTAAACCCGGTCAAACTCAAGTCCTTTCGACTTGTGAGCACTTAAAAGCACTATCCGCGCATCGGCCCTTCCCTGTACAACTTTTTCACTTAGGGTTATGCCAGCCTGTATACTGAGTTGAGTATAGTGCAGTAACTCTAACAAACTTATGTCGGGACGCCCATAATACTTTTCGGCATGCTTGACCAAGGCTTTTATCTTACGTAAGACTCGTAAGTCGTATTGTTGGGCTAAGGATCGTAGACTAACAAGTGCTCTATTTGGATCAATCAGCTCAGTAGAGGCTTGCAGGGTGTCTGCTGCCCTTAACGCATCGTCTCGTTTTAAGTTCTTAAGGACTTCCCACCAGTGTTCATTTTTAATACGTGCAGTAATGGCCACTTCCCAGGCGGTTTGGCGACTAACTTTCAGTAGGTCGGTTGTTATTAATTCTGGCAGTATGTAGCTAGTATTTGCTAGCTCATCTTGTTGAATTGCTGTTACTGCGCTAGCGATTAGTAAAAGCTGCTGGACTGCCACGTCCCGCAAAATATCTTCCCGACCTTCGTAGTAATAGGAAACCTTAGCCTGGTCTAACATGTCCGCAAGAGCACGTAAATATTTGTGTTTGGTGGCAATTATGGCCAACTGTTCGTTTGGATTCGTACTTTTTGCGACCATTACTGCCTTTTGAAGAGCCGATTCGGTGGAAGTTGTTTCAACTAATAGTGGTTTATTAGCTGTATATTCAGCCCTAGCCGTTAGTGACTTATCGATATCTTCATAATAATATTCCAGTCGGTTCTGACCCTGCTGAATGACTGCCCGGGCGGCATCAATTATGTGTTGTGTAGAGCGGTAGTTATCTTTTAAGGTTATGATTTTAACTTCGCGCCAACGTTCGCGGAAATGAAGCATGACGTCACCCAGGGCTCCTTGAAAGCCATAAATCGCCTGGTCGTCGTCGCCCACCACCAAAACGTTGGGGCGTCCTTCGTTAACCGGGCTATCAGCAATAATTGTGATTATTGAAGCTTGAGCGGTGTTTGTGTCCTGATACTCATCGGCCAAAATGTATTGATAGGTTTCCTGCACTTGTGCCCGAAACTCTTGATTTGTTTCCAACGCCTGCAAGGCGTAGAGAATCATATCGTCGTAATCGTATAGCCGGCGGTCACGCAACTCGCTTTCATATAAATCGTAGAGCTCGGCCAATGCTTGTATTTTCTTAAGTTGATCGGCAGGCCTGAAATACAGCACACCATCCTCGGTACTAAGCCATTTTTTTTTAAACAGACTAAGAGCTGATGTCTTTCCCGTCTCTTCGACACTAGCCAGTGCATCTTTGAGTTCTTCGATACAACTCTTTGGCAGATCGTCTTCAGCGGACTTATTGGTAATGACATTTAGATCTGCTCTTAGCTGTTCAGCACCTTTTAAAGAGACACGACCCATATCATTAAAAGCCTGTGCGATGATACGACCAACCTTACTAGCCCATTTACTATCTCGCTCTGCCCTTGCAATTGCTTGTTTTGGCATAATGCCAGCTTGTTTTAGTTGACTAATGCGGCTAAGCGCATCGCCTTGATAGATAAATTGACCATACGACATTTTGGAAAGCGGGTTGTTGCGGGGCAGTTGCTCCAGACAGTGCACCATGACTTCGTAAAGTGCTAAATCGTCAGCGGGGCGAGCACCACTTAGTGATGGAAAATAGTCTGGAAAGCGATTAATTAAATGTGACCCAAATCCATGAAAGGTGTGTATCTCCAGTTTTTTAGCTTCGCTACCTAGTAAATCTAACAAACGTCGTCGCATAGCGGCTTGGCCTGACTCGGTGTAAGTTAAGCAAAGAATATTGCCGGGTTGTGCGTCAGTCCGCTGCAGAATGTTTGCTACTCTTAAGCTTAAAAGCTGGGTTTTACCGGTACCGGGACCAGCTATAACTAAAACTGGACCGTCAATCGTATCGACGGCCTGTCGTTGGGCTAGATTAAGTTGTTTGTAAGCATCTGAATAGCTGGTCATGGGTGTTTCTATTGTACTGTAAGCATGTGACTGCGCTAGCGGTTTTAGTGGCCCCCCAAGGCTTGGCCGGCCAGTTAGAAACTAACAGGCTGGGCTTGCGCTAGATATAGCTGTGGCAGTATGCTTTCATATAGTTTAAAGGCGCATATAAATGTTGCACGTACTGGAAACAACTGAAGCGAAACTAGATATATTATTTTGTAAAAAAGTACCTTTTCAACTTAGTGAAAGCAGCCGCCGAACTATTGTTAATAATATGCCATGGTTGGCTCTGTTACTTGGAATACTGTCATTGCTGGCAACGCTGAGTTTATGGCGCTGGTCGCACACCACCCAGGCCTCCATTGACTATTTAAATCAGCTGAGCCAAGAGCTAGGTGGCAAAACAATTACTGCGCAACGCTTAACTGTGTTTGTTTGGTGCAGTATGGCCATACTGTTTGCCGAAGCCCTGATTTTTCTTTCGGCGTTTTCGGGGACTAGGAAACGCCGTAAAGCTGGTTGGAATATGATTTTTTATGCTCTGCTTATAAATATTATTTATGGCATTGTAATAACACTGAGTGCTTACGACGGTGGTGGACGTCTCATCATAAGCCTGCTAACGAGTACTCTCGGTCTATATTTTTTGTTTCAAATTAGAAGTTATTACCTTGGTCGCAAAGCAGCAATTAAACAAGCCTTGTAAGCTTGTTTAATTAGAAGTCTCCTAGTGTAAAAATAGTCTAAGAGTTGTTCCTATTAAAGGCTAAAAGCTTTACAATATAAGGAACTTAAATAAGGCGCAAAGCAAGAACGTGGAAGTTTTTAAACTCTTTCTCGATAAATATCGTGTTCATAAATTTACACGCGGTGAAATTATTCTTTTTGAAGGCGAAGTGCCCAATTGCGCCTATGTCATAAAAAAAGGAGTGGTTAAAACTTACAACTTGACTGGTGACGGGCAGGAAAAACCGATCTCTTTTGATGTTACTATGGAAATTTTTCCACTCGGTTGGGTATTTAGTAAATTACGCAGTACTCAATATTTTTATGAAGCTTTTACTGACTGTAGTGTTTACTGTATTCCACGTGATGATTTAATAAACTTCTTAAAACAAAAGCCAGCCCTGCTCTTTTCTTATTTCGATTACTTTGTTACGCGCTACCTAAATTACCAGATGCGTATTAATGCACTAGAACAATCAAAGGCAGCCGACAAAGTACTCCATACACTTCACTTTTTATGTATTCGGTTTGGCGTTGAGGTTGGGAAAGATACCGTTAAGATTGGCTTACCCTTGACTCAACAAGATTTAGCTAATTTTATGGGTCTGACACGTGAAACAACCGGTATTGAGCTCAAACGGTTGGAGAAATCCGCTATTATTTCATACAATCGTCAGAACTACATAGTTCGTACTAATAAACTGAACGAGCTATTAGATGAAGAATATGACTCAATGCAGCTAATTAGTTCACCTCCACCGCTGGCCTAACCCTCAGCTTTTAGCTGTATCGGTCTTATCAATATTATGACTAATTAGGTGGTTCACATTAATAGCTAATTGCTTAGGCGAGGTACGTGCTTTAACAATGTATTTATAGGCGCCCAGCTTCAATGCTGCGGTGATTTCTTTATCTTGATCAAGGTTAGTAAGTACTACGATTTTTATATTATTCTTCGGGTATAGTTTACGGAATTGTTTTAAGAAGCCTAGACCATCTAGAATTGGCATAAGCAAGTCTAGCAAAATAAGATCGGGTTCGAGCTTTTTGAACTTTTCCAGTCCTTCTTGACCATTTTGAGCTACTTCAACAGAGTGACCCTCATGTTCCAAAATCATTTTGTAGGCTTCGTTGAGGGTTTTGTTATCTTCTATAACTAGAATTTGTGCCATGCTGCCTCCTCATTTGTCTCTATATTACCTGCTAGTCCTATATACGCCAACTTCTTATTTACTTCTCAGCGGTAGCTTAACAATAAACACTGAACCTTTTTGCGGTTGTGAACTGACGGCTATCGTGCCACCGTGCAGGCTTATAATTTTCTTAGCCCAATATAAGCCGAGGCCACTACCATCTGCCGTTAAAGGCTGTTCTTTGTCTAATCGGGTAAACTTACGAAAGATTTTAGAAATGTCCTTTTTGGCAATTCCTATACCTTCGTCTTCAATGGCAATTGTGACTGTTCGGGATTGCCGCTTGACGCGAGCGGTAATTGTCTTGCCTTCTAATGTATATTTACTGGCATTATCAATCATATTTTCAAGCACCATACGTAAACGGGCGGCATCAGCCTGTAGCATGATTTTTTCATCATCATGGCTAAATTTGAGTTTTTGATTTTTAGCTTTAACTTTCGTAACTTGTTCATATAAAACATCTTGAACAAGCTGTACGATATCAATGTCTGTAAGGTGCAAAGCAATATGACCGGCATCTATGCGAGCGACTTTCAATAGATCATCTATGATTTTGAGTTGTCGTTCATTACTTTCATAAGCCTTAGTCAGTAAGGTCTTTTGTTTATCAGTCATTTCACCTACATAACCCTCGAGCACCATGCCGACATACTGCTTAACACCTGTGGCTGGTGTCCGTAGTTGGTGTGAGGCAATCGAAATAAAATCATCTTTGGCCTGCTCAAGGGCCAATTCACGACTAATGTCCCGAAAGACTTCTATGGCACCAACTGGCTTGTTGTGCAGCTTGACCGGCGACACTGTAAGGGATACGGGCATGCGGCTGCCGTTTTTGCGGCGATAGTATGTTCGAGCCGTTACCGAGGTACCACTCATAAAAGCTCGAGTAATTGGACGATCTAGATTAGAAAGTACGTTTCCGCCGCCATCCTCAGCCACAATAATGGAAGGAAACCAGGCGCCCACCAACTCACTTTCTTCATAGCCAAGTAGCTGAGCAGCGACCGGATTAACATCGCTTATTCGACCCGCCGCGTCGGTTACGATCGCTCCTTCGCCAATGCTTGAAAAAAGAGCAGCTGCTTTGGCTTGCTCATGATGCATAAAGGAATCTAAAAAATGTAACCGTTTGCTTTCTACGGCGCTCATTGGCTTACCTTAGCCTTAGAGTCTTTACGACTTTCCACCAGATTGTTTAAGCGTTTTGTATATTCATCGACGATTTCTGTGTCTTTAGTTAGCAGAGCAAAGGCTAACCTTATCCAATCAATTAGCTCAGTCAAATCCTGACGAGTTAACTCCGACGGATCTTTTTGTAGGTGGGTTGTTATCTGACGCTCAACAAATCGTTCTGCCGCGGGTCCAAGGTAATCACGGCTTATGGCAATAAGCTGACTGTGTAATGAGTTGTCTCTGCCCATGGGTTAAACGTCCTCAATTCGACGCAACCGTTTAGCTCCTATGGCAATTAAGGCGTAACCAAGAGCTGACAAAATGAGAAAGACATATATGATTATTAAGATAGGGGTAAGGCTCAGTGTACTAATACGTGCTGAAATTGTTACCAGTAAACGAACTAAAATTGACGAAATAATAATTGTAGCTATGCCCGCTGCTACCCAACTAAGTGATCCTCGGTAAATCTTACCCTTTACGTGTTTTTGGTAGTGATATAAATAATATGCACCCACTAAGCCTCGATACCAGTAATAGAGGTAAGGTATAGCCAGAGTTAATATTATAAGTACATTTGGCATGTAGTAGATTCGTTGCTCCAGAGCGCTGTTTATTGGTCGTGTAATAATAAAATAGCTATAGAATGCGCTCAGTATTATAAATAGCAACACAAGGAAATGTTGCTCGCGTTCATTCGGTCGCTTGCGAACTAGTAGCACTAGTTGCTCAGCGCCGCGGCCTATAAAGTAAAGTCCCAGAGCCATAAGTAAAAGGCTTATATAATTGGTAATTATGGTGACTGTAGGTTGCCAGCCAGGATGTTGGCGAACAAGCAGAGTCGTTAGACTTGTGATAACTGAAACAACCGGTGAACCAATTGCCAGAAATAAAACCCCAGTGCTCATGGTATTGAATGCTTGACCATCAGGAGATGCCTTGATGAGTTGGGCGTAATCTTTAAATTTTATAAAACCATACATGGCTACAAGCCAAATTGCTACTACCGGTAGGACGATGCTGGCCGACAAAACCCGGGCATGAAGTACAGAAAGATTGTACTGAGCAAGCGCGTGACTATCAGGTTTGGGAATAAGACTGAGGCCGATATATAAAATAATCAGGATCGCAAAGATGACTTTATAATTTGTGGCCTTCACATCAAATCCTCATTAATCACCTTAATTATATCAGCAAAGACCTCTGTATTATGTGGAACAGGACAACACATGTAGAACAGTGTCGCGTAACGCGCACTGTTTTACTTTACTACCTTTTACTGAAGCGTTTTAAATTAGTTGTTGCTTCAGTTTTCGCCAGCGGCGGGCCTGTAAGCGCTCAGCTTTTAGGCGCCAATCGTCGACGTCTTCAAAAAGACCATCAAAGTCGACTTCATTAACCTGGGTTGGTTTGGTTAAAATTTTATACCTTTTCATTTTACCTCCCCCTTACTTTGTGCTTGCTTTCTCAGCGTAGACTTCTCAAGGTGCTTATGCTGTGAAATTTCTCTCATGTGTTATTTATCACATTTTTTTGAACAATAGTGCATTTGCCAAAAATAACAGAGTTTATTCTATTCATGACACTGTTTATAAAAAGAGTATCTAAAAAGTATTTGAAGCAAATCTTAACCTTTTAAGTGAGTATGAGACATGTCACGGTGATCATAGTGCATATGGTTACATTGAACCGATAACAATATTGTCGATATAACAATATAATGTGCTTGCAATTGTAAAAAGCGCGCGCTATTGTGAAATTAGTGCAGTGTTGGGGAGGTGCATAATGGTGCTACAAGGAAAAAAGTACCAGTCGGTATTACGGCGTCTGAACATAAAGTTTGGGCGTAGTCATAATGACTGGCGTTTACATAGGATAGTCTCAAGGAATAGGGGTAAATTGTATATAGCTATGGCTAGTTCTCTGGTTCTGTTTAGTGGAACCGTGGTTGCACTTCAAGTTGCTGAGAGCGATCAATCTTATAATGATCAATCGGCTGCCGTTCAAAGCAATGAAAATACAGCAGCATCTCTAGATTTGAATGCTGCAAATAACCCGGCGCAAAGCGACTCAAATAATAGTGCCAACAATACTGTTCATACTGAGACAGAAGATGGCCAGACCAGAGTATCGGTAAACGGACAAACAGTAGCTGTGCCGAATAATGGCACCACTCGCTCGACTGTGACTGGCAGCGGTAATGATGTCAATGTGACAGTCAGCAACCACAACGGCAACACCTCAGTAAATACTTATAACTCCTCAAATTCTATGGTCACCAATTCTGGCAATACTTCGACATCAAGTACCTTCAGTACGCAATCAGTAATGAATAGCGGAGGTACGCCGTAACAGGAGTCTAGGGCATGCATGTGGTCGGTCGACCTGGCTAGCTTAGGGCTAGCGCGGTCGGGTGAACACCCGAAGGACAAACCAATTAATAATAAGGAAAGGAGTAACTTATGAAAAAGTTACTACGCGCATTTGCGGTGGCCGTCTTGGGTGTTGGCCTGAGTACTGGTGTCGCTGCAGCACAAACAGGAAGTATCGGTACAACCGGTCAAGGATCAACAAATTTAGTAACATTTAACGGTAGTAGTTCCACTTCTGTGACTACATCCAACGGTGCAGGCGTGTTTAACGCCAACGGCCAAAACGCAGCCTCTGGTTCAGCCAACACTAGTAGCAACACCAATGCTGGTGGCGCTACAAGCGGCTCAACCAGTAACAGCAACTCAAGTAGCACTAGCGTTTCTATGAGCAACGCTGGCGCGAGCGCAGTTGCTATGGCAGCTGCTGCCAACAATGGCAACAACAGCAACAGTGGTTCTATTAACACTACTGGCCAAGGTTCAAACAACCAAGTTACGTTTAACGGTGGTAGCACTGTTACATTAAACTCACAAAACAACGCGTTTGTCGGTAACTTTAGCACCCAGACTTCAAACTCTGGATCTGCAAATGTTAGCAGCAACACCAACGCCGGTTCAGCTATAAGTGGTGATGCTTCAAACAGCAACAACACAAGCACTAGCTTGAACATGAGCAACTAGTAGCAACCTGCTACTTGGCAATCGCTTAAAGTCTAGCGAGCCGAATGTGGGGGAGGAAGTTTTCTCCCCCACTCCAAAAATAATCGTAATTAATAAAGGAGCCAGTGTGCATAGATTGCGACGCATAATAGAATGTGCCGTCATAAGCATCGTAGTGACCGTGCAGCTACTTTTCCCGGTGGTTACTTTCGCTCAAACGGCTCCTGATACAGGTGCTGCCGCGGATCCTGCTGATACATCACAGTCAGTAGAATCTACGCCAGATACAACGACCGATACACCGGACGCTACTCCAACAGACACCGTTCCAACCGATAGTGCTAGTACGCCGCCGACCGACACACAGACTGCAACAGGTCCGACGACACCAACAGGACCAACTACACTAACAGGTCCGACGACACCCACTGGCCCTCAATCACCTACTGGTGACGACGGTCAAACTTATTCGTATAACGCTGCCACCGGCTACTGGGAGAATGATTACTATTATTGGGACCCCGTCACACACTTAAGTTATCCAAAAAACCAACCGGGCATAGCTTATAACCCTAAGACTGGTACGTGGGAAACAACCGATTGGCACTGGGATGCCGCCAAAGGCGCCTATGTGCCGCAGACCAAGAGTTTTGCAGCTAAACCACGCAGTGGCGGTAGTTTATCGGCGTCCATAAGCAACACCGGCTCAGGTTCTAATAATGGGATTAATCTAAATGGTCTTAATAGTGCTCAGATTGATTTAGTTTATAGATCTCAAGTTCAAAACAATATTGTTCTATCAAGCCAAAGTGGTGATGCTTCGGTGACGTCCAACACAATAGGCGGTAATGCCGGTACTGGCGATGCTCAATCAATTGCCAACATTCTGAATATGCTTCAGTCTGCTTGGGGTACACTGGGCAGTGATAACATTGCTACTTTTGTGGGCGATGTTAATGGCAATGTAGTCGGTGATATAACGTTTGACCCGTCATCCATTCTGGCTAGTGCCTCGAACTCAGATATTGATGTTCACGTCGCTAACGACGGTCAAATCGATAACACCATCAATGTTTCAGCTACTAGCGGTGATGCCTTAGTGGACAGCAATACGAAGGCTGGTTCAGCTACTAGCGGTGATGCTACGGCACTCGTAAACCTTATCAATATGATCAATTCAGCCATTTATGCTAACAAGTCTTTTGTCGGCATACTTAATATCAATGGTGATCTTGAAGGCGACATTTTGTTGCCGCCTAGTTTACTACAAGCCCTGATCGCCGCGACTGGTGCAAACTCTAACAACCAGATCAATGCTGGTGGCACAACTAATGTAGATGTAAATGTAGACACCAATCGCAGTATTACTAACCAAATTTCAGCAGATGCTTCTTCGGGCCAAGCTACTGTTGGGAGTAACACAATTGCTGGCGATGCTATAACCGGCGCCGCTGAGAATAATCTAGTTATGCTAAATCTTACTGGGCAGAGAGTTGTGGCCAAGAACGCTCTGGTAGTCTTTGTTAATGTACTGGGCAGCTGGGTTGGACTTATTATGAACGCACCAGCTGGCACAAATGCGGCAATTACAGCCACAGGTGCCAGCTCAACTAATCAAATTAATGCTCCAGGCGATAAAAATGTCGATGTCGACATCTCGGAAAATAGCAATATTAACAATGATATTACGGTTTCTGCACACTCCGGGGATGCCAGCGTAACAAAGAACACTGAAGCCGGTGGCGCAACAACCGGACACGCCAAAACCGGTGTTAACATTTTGAACATGATTGATAGTGATTTTAATGTTTCTGATTGGTTCGGAGTCTTGTTTATAAACGTCTTTGGTACCTGGCATGGTAGCTTCGGAGTAAATACACCATATGGTAATGCCCCAGCCGCCGGTGGCATGGAGGGCGGTAGCAGCGCTACTGCAGCAGCCGACTCCGCGGCCACTGCCGCCGTTGCGCCTAAAGTATTTCAGTTTATTCCCGGCAGCAGTAATGGGAGTAGCGGCAGTAACTCGAATAATGGTGCAATAGTTGCTAGTACCAGTGGCAGTAAGCCTGGACCAAGCGCCTTGCTTGCCGCCACTAACTCTAAAGCGACATCTCCAGGAATTGTCGTAAATCTTCGCCGTAACTGGGCACTTCCGACCGTGACAATTAGCATGGGTATAATGCTACTTGTTGGCGAGCGCCTCATAAACCGAAAACGACTGGTTGTTTAGCTAACTAGTTTTGGTCTGGCCGAAGATTCGACCGTAAACTTAAGGACAACTTATTTAGATTTTGCTGTAAGCTTTGCAAGCCATGCAGGCAGCTCACTATTACGCTATGTACACTAAATACGAAGCTTCCGCCTAATAGAAACGGTAAATGTATGACTAGCATTAGTTTATCGGCTAATTTTAAAGCACTGTCAGACGCTATTACGATGGCTGCCAGCACCACAAATATACTAAGGTATGCCACTAAAAAGAGTGGATTGGAAAACTTGATAACTTGGTAGAGCAAATACGGCAGCAAAAAGGTTTGCAGATTAAGAATTATCACCGCCACCACATTTAATACATTCAGCAATAAGTTGTGGCGACGCTTCCCCTGACTTCGATTAAACCGAGTTGGAAAAGCTAAGTATGGTTGTAGGCTTCTTTGCAAGCTTATGTGAGCCACGTAGGCGCTATTCAGCGGCACTCGACGGCCGTTACGCCTTATTACGCCAAACTGGCTAACGGCGCTCTTCTCTGAAGAGATATTAGCCTTACGCAACCAATTGAGCACCGTAAAGCTGAAGTAATGCCAAAAAGCCAGCAAGTTATACTCATGATGCGGACGACAAGCCATCACGAGATCTGTCGTCGATTTGTTTAGGGCAAAATAATTGGCGGCTTGCCTAAGAGCATCGGGTGCAATAACATCGCGCCCTGTTAGATTGACGCATAACTCACTTTTTGGCCAACGTCTTGAGGCGTCGACCAATGCTTTATGTATAGGCACTCGTCTTTTTTTAACAATGAGCTGCATTTTTCGTGCTGGATGTTCGGCTATATATTGGCGCACTAGTGAAACAGTAGAGTCCGTCGAAGCATTATCGATTATAACGACCTGCCATTTACGATGTGATGAATGACTGATGCTATCCAGACAGCGTATTATGTAAGCTGCATCGTTGTGTGTGTATATGAAAACTGTAATAAGTGGCCGCGCGCGCAAACAGCGTCGCTGAGGGTGACTGAGATAAGTCTTTTGCTGCTTGAGGCTTCGAAGATCGTACAAGAAGTTAGCAATTATACCGTACAAAGCTAAAAAAATAGCTCCAACTAGGGTTATAGAAAAAAAGGCAAATTCTACGCCTGATAAAGTCATGCCTCAACTCCGATAAATTTAAAACGGAAAAGTCGGCGCCACTCATTCCAGTTACCACTGCACGTTTGGATGGTCAGTATCGGCGGTCCGTCATAACTAAAAATGGTGGTATCGTCAGGATTAAGGTTAGTTGCTTCTTGGAATTCATAGCTGAAAACATGTCCGTTATCGGTGTAGATTTTAGCTATTTCCCCGCTTTGTATTCTCTTAAGAGGACCAAAAACGTACTTATTGTTGTGACCATAAATAAGTGTATTACCTATTTTATCGTTAGCCGGAGGTGTTGGATGTGCAAACTGGGCATGATAGCCACTTAGTGTCCAACTGTTGTTGGAGGGCTCATAAAAGCCATCATCCACAGGTAGGTCTATCCCTAGGCTTTCAAGCGCAATCCGAACCGGCTTTCCGGCTATAGCCGGCTTTACAGTTTCAGCGGCAGCTGATATTGGCTCGGCTGCAAATACTCTCGTAACCGTTGGCCGTGACTGAAATAAAAAGGAAGGATAGATAGCAATTAGTAAAAAAAGCAGCAGTGCCAGGTTGATACCTGACACGCTGCCGTAAAACCGGGCTTTTTGCATTAGCATTTACCCGACCAAATCTTTACTGATTACTTTTCGAAATGACGACGCAAGCCACCGAATGCAAAACTAGTTGCAAGCGCAAGGCTAGCGAGTACTGCCGTAGCGGCAGTCACGACCTTAGCGACACTACTAGTGCCAGTGTTTGGCAGTGAAGCCGGTGTGTTGGCTGCTGGCGTTGTAGTCGAACCACCGCCCATGCCACCGGTTGCAGGTGTGGTAGTGGTTGCTGCTGCTGGTTTTGCAGCACAGCCAACATCCAAAGCCGTGTTGGAGCTGTTCTGGTTAACGGCGTTTCCGCTGTATGCGTAGCCACCATTAGTATTGTTATTTAGTGTAACGCTGCCAGAGTTTGAACTTTGACCATTAACGTACACAACGTTAGCTGTGTTGGTGCAGGTTACAACCAGGTCGTTGGTTGCATTAACAGTACAGCTGTTGTTTGAACCCTGACCAGTATTCACAATGCTACATGCATTGGCTTGTGCGCCTGCTACAGCACCCATCATCGCAAAAGATGCGACAGTAGCGGCTAGTATTTGTACTAGTTTTCTCATTCCTTACCCCTTTCCCACCGCTGTTATAGATATGTGTATTAATGATCACACAAAGATGACGAGAAGTAAAGAATATTATAAAGCACAAGCATTATGAACTAGCCTTTACTCCAGATTAGACCTTGGTCGATGAGCTCAGTGCCTTGCTTAAATAGTATCTGTTATATGACTTTTGGCGACGCGTATAGGGCTCAACTAATATTGTTTGAAGACCAGCATGATTCGCGCCAATAATGTCGTTGAGAACCTTATCTCCGATCATCGCTATGTGTCTAGGATCAGTTTTGGCAGCTAATATTACTTTCTTATAGTATTTTTTAAGTGGTTTAAAAACAAAAAAACTCGGCGGCACCAAGGTTGCCTGAAAATATTTGGTAATATCGCTCAGATCTCTTTTGGTGTTGCTGGCTATCAGTAACTTAAAGCCATCTTCCTCTAGTTTTTTTAAGAAATTAAAGTAGGTGTCAGTTAGGCTATTGTGGTTCTTGGGCACAACTGTTTCGTCGGCGTCAAAAGCTAAATGAGTAATACCGACTTTCTTGAGTGTACTTGGATCTAACTCTAGCACCGACGCAGCCACGAAATCTGGAAATAATATAGACTTCTGATTGGTTTTAATCATTGTTAGCTATATTATAGCCTCTACTTTATATAAGTTCGGGATTGACATTCAGAGGAACCGAAAAGATACTGCAGTAGATGAAGCTTTTCCGTAAAAATACTAGTTATAGCCGAAACCCTATTTACGTTTTCTATGCACTCGGAGCATTAGTTTTACTTTTCATAACTACCCTACTAGCGTTAAGAACTGAAGTCGGTGTAATAGAGCAATCCTTATTCAATATTTTTTACTTTCTTCCAAGCTTTTTTACGCCAATCGGAATAACTTTCTATGTTTTAGGTTCAGCGCTAGGGGTCAGTATTATAGCGATCATATTATTGGCTGATCGCCGGACCGATATTGTTGGCCGGTTTATAGTAGCTAGCTCAAGTGCTTTTTTGGTCGTTCATTATTTGCAGCAACTGGTTGAGCGAGGTCGGCCTGAAACCCTGCTAGATGGTGTTGTCCCAGCGATTCAAGCTAAGGGGTTTGGCTTTCCGGCTGTAAATATTTCCATTTCGGTGGCTGCCGGTCTGACAATTGCACTATATTTGCCCCGTCGCTATCGGCAGGGGATCATTATTGCCCTACTACTGGTAGGCTGTTCAAGCTTGTTCTTAGGATTAAATTTACCCTTAGATGTAGCAGCGGGCTGGTTAATAGGCATAGCATGTTATAGCTTGACGTCACTAGCTCTCGGATCAGTTCATGTTCCAATTAACGCCGACAAGCTTGCCAAAAAACTTGAGACCGCGGGCTTACGCGGCGTAAAGCTAAAATCTGCCTCGGTAGATGCCAGAGGGTCAGTACCTTTTTTTGGAGAGTACGAAGGAGGCAAATTATTTGTGAAAGTTTTCAACAAAGACAACAACGCCGCAGATTGGCTTTTTAAAGTTGTTCGTCGTATGAGATATCGTCGATTAGAAGACGAAGTGCCTGCGCTTACGCCCAAGCGAGCTATTGAACACGAAGCTTATCTGTCCTTGCTGGCTAAATATAATGCTAATGCCAGAGTGCCAGAAGTGGTAGGTATCTTTAAGGTAGCAAACAGCAGTTACGCAATGGCCACCAAGCGCATTGAGGCGACTGGACTTGATAAAATAGAGGCCTCCAAAATTACCGACAAGATGCTGGAAAAGGCTTGGCAGCAGGTTAAGTTGTTGCATGAGCATCGCATTATTCACAAGGATTTAAGGACGGCCAACATTATGATTGAAGAGAAAAAAGGCCTACCCTGGATCATAGACTTTGGTTTTTCGGAGTGCGCGGTTGAACCAAAATCATTCTATAAAGATAATATGGAATTTATTGCTTCTACAGCCACAAGAATTGGTGCCAAGCGGTCTGTAGCGGCTGCCATTAAGGCTTTGGGTCAAACCGGAATCGATGAGCTGTTGCCCTACACGCAATATGCCGTTCTTTCTGGTGCTACTACATCTGACCTAAAGAAAAGACCAAATTTATTATCAGAAATACGCGACGAAATGATAACTGCTTCAAATTTAAGAGCTAAAGATGTTAAACCTGCAAAATTAAATAGGGTGAATATATTAAAAAGGCCTCACTAGTAAACGCGTGAATGGCTTCGGGACTAGGATGCGCTACGCTTGCACGGTTTTCACTGCTCAGAATGAATTCCTGTGCCGCTTAAACCTGTACGAACCTCGGCTACGCCGTACGGTTCGAATCTGGTATAGAGCCATTGCCTACTCCGCCTCTGGCGGATCACGCAATGGCTTCGGGACTAGGATTCGAACCTAGATTGCTGGGACCAAAACCCAGTGTCCTACCATTAGACGATCCCGAAAGAACAGATTGATTCTAGCCTAAAGCCGCCGTTTTAACAAACACAGGTCGCCGAATAAGTTTAATATTTGGTCTGATGGTCTTGTATATTTCGGTTAGATTTATGAACAACGGATAATAATAGATATACTGTAAATAAGCATGCGCATTATTGAACCGCATCAGTTCCAAAAACCACTCAGCAAAAAAAGACCAATAAAATGGCTACTGCTGGTTGTGGTGGCAATTCTTTTAGCAAGCTATGGCGGCATAGCCTATGTAAAACCCGTGCCTATGGTAGTCGGGCAACCAGTTTCCCTGGCGGTGCCTTCGTTTGAAGCCCCAGCTTTGAGCTGGCCTTCAACTGGTCAAGCCGCTTTTGGAGCAGACGGTTTTGGTGTATTGGCTCAATCTGGTGCCCAAACTACTGCACCAATGGCTAGTGTTGCTAAAGTTCTAACCGCCCTAGCGGTTTTGCAGGCAAAGCCACTAAAAAATGGTGAACCAGGACCGACGCTTACTATTGGGGCAGAAGATATCGATGCCTACAACAAGTATGTAGCGCTCGGAGGCTCAGTCGTACCAATTAATAGTGGTGAAACGCTGACTGAATATCAAGCTCTAGAAGCAATGCTTTTGCCATCAGCCAATAATATGGCCGATACACTTGCCCGCTGGGCCTATGGTTCAACTGGTAAGTTTATAGAAAAAGCCAATCAACTAGCACTGTCTTTTCAGTTGACCCAGACACACTTAGCGGACGCCAGTGGTTTCTCGCAATTAACCAAAAGCACGCCTCGCGATTTAGTAACACTTGGCACGTTGGCTTTAAAGCATCCGGTATTGGCCGAAATTGTCCAACAAAAAAGAGCTAGTATTCCGGTGGCAGGTGAAGTTTTTAATACAAATCAACTTTTGGGATTGAGTGGTATAAATGGTATCAAAACCGGTCATACAGACGAAGCTGGTGGCTGTTTACTTTTTTCAACCACACAAGCAATTGGCAGTCAAAAGTTGATACTTGTTGGCGCTGTTATGGGTGCCTCCTCACTGACGCAAGCCAGCACTGGGGCACTTGCATTGTTGCGCTCCGCAGTGCCTGGCTTTCGTGAAATGATTATTGTCCAGAAACAAACTATTGCGGGAAATTATAAGACGAGCTGGGGCAGCTCAGCATCGGCAGTAGTTAGCAATGAAGTCAGCATGGTTGTGTGGGCCACCCAGGCGCCGCATTTGAAAGTAAGTTTAAACGAAGTGAAGGCGCCTGTTCTTAAAAATAGTGTAGTGGGTTCTCTTATTATTGATGGCTTACAGCATGATCAGACAGTGCCCGTTAAACTCGAGCAGTCATTGTCGGCACCGGACTTTAAATGGCGTTTAACACATTTTTTGAACAATTAAGGTGTACCGACGGCCGGTAGATTAAAGAATTCTTCCATTGTTTGATTTTTAGTCTGTAATTCATTAGCCAATGCCTTGCCGACATAGCGATAGTGCCAGGGCTCACTGCGATAACCAGTAACAGACACCTTATTTGCCGGGTACCGAAGAATAAAGCCATAAGCGTAGGCATGTTCGTTAAGCCAGTGAGCTGCCTTTGTATTTCCAAAACAATCTTCTAGGCAGCCTTGGGTCTGAATGTCAACCGCCCAGCCAGTCTGGTGTTCGCTGTAACCTGGCTTAGCGCTTTCTGTATCAGCTTTTGTCTGTCCAAATGCTTGCACTTCACGGTTATAGACAGCGACCTGAGTCTGATATGAACGATAGCCGCTTTGAGCTAGAACGCTATAGCCAGCCGCTTTAGCGGCAGCAAAAAGCTCACCTAAGGCCATGGTCGCTTCAGAGCGCAGAGTTTGGCCACCGCTTATGTTCGTTAAGTCAGTCGGCGCATATGTTGCCGGGCTAAGCGGGCGGTTTTTATTTACGACAACCCAAATGCTGGCAGGATCATCGATTGAGTGCTGTTTTTTATCAAAAGACTCGGCTTCTGCCTGAGCAGAGTCTTTACTCTTATTTTTAGATGACTGGTTGTGTGGATGTCCGTGCCCCCACCATAGCAATCCAGTAAATAGCAATACAGCAGCTGCCATTATCAGTAAAAGGCGGGATTTCATGCCTTTCATCATAACGGCTCACTACCTTTTTGGCTACAGGATGGCTGCCTGGGCTTGCCAGACATTAATCGGACAGCTAGAGTGTTACCAATCATGGTCAAGACTCTACAATTACCAGAGCCCTATATTAGGCCGCTGCTAATGAACGGTTTACAAGGACGTATGCTTTATATACCGGCTCCGCGCTTTAAAAAGCGCGATATGCTGCTAGTCTATGGCTTGCATGCTAGCCTAGAGCATTGGTGGCCACTTGCTCTTGAATTAAATCGCTATGGTGCCGTGACAATGCCCGATCTGCCAGGTTTTGGTGGCATGCAAAGCTTTGCTCGCATACATGAAAAGCCAACATTAGATTCCTTAGCTGATTATCTGGCGGCATTTGTGAAATTACGATACAAAAACAAGCGATTTACAGTTGTGGCGGTTGGTTTTGGGTTCGTTCTAGTGACCCGCATGCTTCAAAGCTATCCTGATCTTGCTAAAAAAGTTGATGTGGTAATTGGCATGGGAGGATTGGCGCGTTATGACGACCTCACTATCAGTCGGACAATGAGGATATTACACAGGGTGTCGCTACGTATATTAGCCACTCGTCCGGCTGCCTATATTATAAAACATACATATTTACAGCCAGCGGTATTAAGGCGCTGGTATTCTCTTATGCCGCCCGAGGCTCTTAGTGAGGAAATACGTCTCTGGCGCCAAAATGATGTACGGACTAACTTGCTTCTAGCTTCGGCTCTATTGAACGTCGACAACTGTCGGCAAAAAGTGTCACGTCCGCTTTGGTATATATCTATGCGTGCTAATAAGCGCATCGATCATCATAGACTTATTCAGCACCTCGGTGTTGTTTATAGCCACGTCGAAGAGATTAAATCGCGTCATCAAAATCAGTCAATCGGAACTGTCGAGTATCAGCGCGGTAGACCGCCAAGCTTACCAGCAAAGCTCAAACGCGTATTAGCCGCATTGTAACTGGGTAAAAACGTGCAATAATATGGCTATGCTTGACTTTTTTAAACGTAAACACGACAAAATAGAAGTTACCATATCAAATCGAACTATAGTACGGGTGGTGGCAGTGGTGTTGCTGTCTTTCCTGCTCGTAGCAGGCGTGCAGCAGGCTTCACACCCCCTGACACTTATCTTTATTGCTTGCTTTTTAAGCCTAGCCCTAAACGCACCAGTCCATTGGTTATCTCAGCGTATCCCGGGCAAACGACGCGGCAGCCGCACACTGGCGACAGCCTCTTCTTTTATAGTTGTTATTGCACTCCTGGCAGGTTTTTTGTTTAGTATTGTGCCGCCAATGGTTCGACAAACGGGTAGTTTTATTCACCAAGCGCCTCAATTGGTTGAAGACTTGCGCGATCAAAACTCATCAATCGGTGAATTTGTGCGCCGTTACAAGCTACAAGATCAAGTTAATAAGTTTTCTAATCAGTTATCGGATCGATTACTTAATTTAAGCAATGCTTCGGTTAGCACATTTACGAGGGTCACGAGCAGTTTCTTTTCGGTTTTAACGGTGCTGGTTCTTACTTTTATGATGTTAATTGAAGGCCCAAGTTGGTTGCAACTGGCTAAACGCTTAATTCCGGATGACCAAGAGGACCATGTAGTAAAAATAGTAAATGATATGTATGGCGTCGTACGCGGCTACGTTAACGGTCAGCTGCTGTTAGCTACACTGGCAGCCTTTCTTATTGTTATACCTTTAATTGCGCTTAATGTGAGCTATCCAGTAGCACTTATGTTTGTGGTCTTTATTTGCGGTTTAATACCCCTTGTTGGCCATACCATAGGCGCTATCATTGTAAGTACGGTGGCGTTATTCCACTCACCAAGTACGGCTGTCATTGTTTTGGCTTACTATATTTTGTATCAACAAATAGAGAACTATGTCATTCAACCGCGCCTGCAAGCTAGTCATACCGATATGTCGCCTTTACTAGTCTTCACTTCCGTAATTATTGGTGTCAGTTTTGGTGGGCTTATCGGGGGTCTTGTGGCAATACCGCTGGCTGGTTGTTTAAGAATTTTGGTGGTGGATTATCTAGAGCGTAAAAAACTGCTTGAGCCCTTACCTGAAAACGAAAAAGTGACCTCTTAAAGTCGATACCAAATAGGACCTTGGGCTGAATCACGTACACCAATTCCCTGTTGTTCAAGCTTGGAACGTAAAATGTCCGACTTTTCAAAGTCTTTTGAATGTCTGGCTTTTTCCCGACCTTCAATAAGACCTTTTTGTTCTTCGCTAATGTCTGGTCCAAGCAGCTTAATGCCTAACCCCCCATCAATAGCTTCCAGAACTAATTCGATACAAGGTGAGCATAGGTGTAGGTTTTCAAATGTTTCAAAAGCTTCTTCGATGAGACTTAAAGCGCCAGGCGTATCTAAATCATTCTGCAAAGCTCCAAGAATAACATTCTCGTAATGATCACCCTGCACGGCGTCATCCTTTGCGACTTGTTCTTGCCAGCGTAAATCAGCAATCGCCCGCCAACGTTTCAGACGGCTGTGAGCAGCCTCCAGATTCTCCCAACTAAACTCAGCCTGGGTCCGGTAGTGTGATTGCAGGACTAATAAGCGTAAGGCTTCTAGCGAATAACCCTTTTCTTCAATGTCTTCTAGGGTTATGCCATTGCCAGCACTCTTTGCTATTTTTTGGTCGTTGACCATTATATGATTCATGTGTACCCAATAATTTGCCAGTTTGTTGCCGGTTGCCGCTTCACTCTGAGCAATTTCGTTTGTGTGGTGTACAGGTATATGGTCGATGCCACCAGCGTGTATATCGAGGGTTTTGCCTAAGTATTTGAGGCTCATTGCCGAACACTCT
Source organism: uncultured Candidatus Saccharibacteria bacterium (assembly GCA_964606965.1). Lineage (GTDB taxonomy): Bacteria > Patescibacteriota > Saccharimonadia > Saccharimonadales > CAYVSP01 > CAZSHK01. Next base: position 20,073 of record CAZSHK010000002.1, on the reverse strand, counting down.
AAATGCCAACCGGGAAAACCCTTTCCCCAGGGACTGTCCCACTCCATGTCTCTTTTTTGATCTTTAGGCGAAAACTTCCATAAGGCAAAATCGGTTGGGTTTTTCTTTTCCGGATTGATCGTAACTCTAGCACCTTCTTTGAGTTGGTCTAGGTTTAGGTGCGCCAGTTTTCCATAATCTGCAAACTTGCTAGTATCGTAATAGACACCATCCTGGATTATGTAGGTATAGCCTTTGGCCTGAAGCTCACTAACAAGATCGATCTGTTCCTTAATATGTGCAGTGGCTTTCGGTAGATGACTAGGTTTCGTAATATTTAAACGGTCCAGGCCCTGCAGGAAGTAATCGCTATAGATTTTGGCGATGTCCCAAGCCGATTTACCTTCACGACGGGCACCTTTTTCTAGTTTGTCTTCGCCTTCGTCGGCGTCGCTAACTAGATGTCCAACATCAGTAATATTCATCACCCAGTCCGGCTTATAGCCGGCTGACTGCAGAGCTCGCACTAAAACGTCATAACGCAAGAACGTAAACCAGTTGCCTATATGAGGGTAGTCGTAGACGGTTGGTCCGCAAGTATACAATGCCACCCTAGGAGGCTGCTGTGGTTTAAATTCTTCAACTTTTCTCGTTAGTGTGTTGTAGATTCTCATGTTTCTTTAGTAAGTTTATCAAGCAGTTGGCCAGCTATGCTAATGGTTTCTTTTTTAACTTCATCCACGGTTCGACCGTCCGTTAACTTGAAGCCACTGGCATAGCGGTGTCCGCCGCCGCCAAAATGCTCAGCTAATTCACCTGCCACACCTTTACCATAATTAGCCCTTAACTTACCTGTTATCTTACCGTCCTTGTATAGCTTAAACGCAATTGCGATGTCGGTATTTTCGGTTTGGCGCATGTCGTCCATTACTAGCATAGGAGGATTGTAGTACGGGCTATATTTTTCAATTTCTTCCCAGGGGATAGTTATGATGGCGATTCGGTTATTGTCGTAGTATTCAATTCGCTGAAGTAATTCACCTTTGTATTTTATTAAGTCCGGTGATTTACGCATTAATTGACGGCGTTGGTTATCAAGACGTGCCAGGCTAGCACCTTTCTTAATAAGTTCCGATAAAACTTCAACACTTCTGGCTGTCACACCTTCACTGCTTAAGCCTAGACTATCGGCCATAATTGAGGCCGCCAGCAATTCTGCTGCCTGCGGGTTTATTTGCCAGCCATGTGCCATAGCAAGCTCATAAATGACTTCTCCAGTTGCTACTGCTGGTTTATTCCAAATAATGGTAGCAAATGGGATAGTAGCTTCGACCTCATGGTGGTCAATCACAATGCACGGTTTAGCGGCCAGCCATTGTTTTTGCTGCGATTTCTCTACTGACTCAAAAAGACTATCGGCACTGGTATCGACAATAATGCTAAGGTCAAACTTGTTCGGCAGCTCCCTAGTTACTCTGTCCCAGCCTGATAAGTAGTGTAAGTAACTAGGTATTTCAACGCCGCAAAATAAGCTAGGTTCTTTGTCCATCTCATGAATTATTTGCTCTAAGGCCAGAGCACTGCCAAGGCTGTCGGCGTCAGGATTGTCGGCTTGGACAATTACAACCCGTTGGGCATTTTCTAGTAGTTCGGCAAGACGTGCTTCGTCGGTCATAGTACTTGCCTGCCTTCTAGGGCGCGAGTTAGAGTAATTTGGTCGGCGTACTCTAAATCTACGCCAATCGGTAGACCACGTGCCAAGCGGGTTACTTTGGCCTTACTGGCACCGATTTGTTGCTGAATATAAAGTGCAGTCGATTCACCTTCTACGCTGGCGTTAGTTGCTAAAATAACTTCGCTTACGTCATCTTCATCAATGCGCTTAAGCAGCTCACTAATATGCAGCTGCTCGGGGCCAATGCCGTCAATTGGGGAGATGAGACCACCAAGTACGTGGTATGTTCCCAAAAATTGACCAGTTTTTTCTAGAGCCGAGATATCAAAAGGCTCCGCCACAACGGCTATTACTTTTTTATTCCGTTTGGGATCCGTATACAGTGGCGATAAAATTTGTCCTTTTTCGATTAAGGCAAATGTTTTCGGACACAACTTTATATTATCGTGAAGACTATGGAGGGCTTCACCCAGCCGCGTTGCCTGAGCTGGGTCACTTCGTAGAATATAGTAGGCGTAGCGCTCGGCGGTGCGCGGACCAACACCCGGTAGACTGGCAAAAGCCTCAATTAAGTCCTGCAAAGCAGATGGTAGAACATTCATATTTGATTTAATTAATTTTCGACAAACAATCTAAGCTATAGAAAGCTGCAAAAAATGTCTCTTTTTAAAGTCCCAACTCGCTAAGTGCACCCATCATCGGTTGCATTTTCTCAGCTGCGACTTTTTGGCTCTGTTGAATGGCTTCTTTAACAGCTTCCTCCAACCAACGCTCTAGTTCACCTATGTCGTCAGTATCGACACTCTCTGGATCGATATGAATTTTCTTGATTTTCTGTTCTCCGGTAATTTCAACCCGTACGGCACCGTCACCCTGCTCTACGGTGATCACCATTTTCTGCAATTCTTTCTGTAGCTTCTTAACCTTAAGTAGCATTTTAGCCTGGTCAAACCGACTCATAACTGGTCCTCCTTATACCTCTATTGTATCAAAACTGTTAGAGGTTACGGCTATAGACTTCTTTTGTAGTTGGCGAAAGCAAAAATGCGCGGTAATAACGCGTAATATGATATGCACAAGTGGCAACGACGAGACTTACCATAATTGCCATACCAAGCCCTCGCGCTAGTGGATTGCGCGGAAAAACTGAAAACCATTGGTTCAGTAATAAATCAATACCACTTGCCACCATTATGTACACGGCTGGTAGTAGTACTGTAAGAGTAACTTGACCACCTAGAGTTATTAAGATGGTCGTAAGCACCGCAATACCTAATAACACTTTAGCGCGGTCTAACTTTCGCAAAAATAAGAAGTTATATACTCCAAGCATAAACATGACAGCGCTAAATATATCAAGTAGCGGCAATCGTCCTACCCACAAACCGGGTTTGAGCGGTGCTCTAAAAAAGAGGGCTGAAGGAATATTTATAGCATTACGAAGCATGGTTCCCGCACCTTGAAAGTATGTTGGTAGACCTGCCCATGTTTGCAGAAGATGTGGATTACGTACCATACCATAGAGAAGCGGTGCAATTAGTAATATTAACCAAAAGGTGGCAGCCATTACTACCACAAACGGGGCTTCTTCCAGAGCTGATTTTATAGCTCGACGTTGCCACATTGCGGCTAATAAAATAAACCAAATCATTCCGGGAATGTAGCAGAGCACGGCAACCAAGGTCGCACCGATCAGTAGAGGTACAATCCGGGCACGGCTGTAGCGCAACCAACCACCAACCGCCAGCAGAGCTACCAGACTAGTTTGCATAATTTCAGGGGTCATAGTCCGGGCTAATATTAAGAACCAGGTTGAGCTCGCCAAAAGCACAGTACCTAGCACAGCCACTCGTTTGCTAAACCAAATACGTAACGTGCTAAAGAAAAGTAATACACAGACTAGCGCCCAAAGAACGCTTACACTACGAAAAGCCAACAGACTCTTAACTCCCAGTACTTGTAAAACGAATAGGAGCAGACCGTGTGGTGCGTAAAAAGGATTTGTCAGAAAGCTGTGCCAATTACCCATGGCGTTGAGGTTCTGCAGCTCAGCTGTACTCAAACCTGCTGGCAGGCTGCCAAGATTATGGGTTAGCAGAACCACTAGATAAGCCAGCGCCACGCCATACAGCAGTAAGGGACGCCAGGTGGTAAGTATCAATTTACGACTGCGACTCATAAGTTCTTACGCTTATTATATAGCCTTGCAGCCGGCTCGCCTACTTTGTTAGTAATTTGACTAGCCAACTTAGGTTGTCGCAAAAGGCTCGGCGTGTTTGATATCGAGCGTGCGAAAACGCTGTTTTTCTCTATCGAAATAAAGTTCAACATTTCCGGTCGGGCCATTACGGTGTTTTTTGATAAATATATCGGTAATATTTTTACGATCAGACTCTGGATTATAGTATTCCTCACGGTAGATAAAGGCCACCACGTCTGCATCTTGCTCAATTGAACCCGATTCGCGCAGGTCAGCTAACTGTGGAATTTGCGGGCTACGACTTTCGACCGATCGACTCAACTGACTTAGCGCCATTAACGGAACATTTAGTTCGCGGGCGATGCCCTTAAGTCCGCGCGAAATTTCCGAAATTTCCTGAACCCGATTGCCTTCACCACTAAAGCGTGAACCACCGCTCATCAGCTGCAGGTAGTCGACAATAATCAGCCCTAGTGGCCTTTGGTGGGCCTCACGGCGCGCCTTTGTGCGTAAATCACTAACCGTTATGCCAGGGCTATCGTCTATGTAAATTTGAGCTTCGCTTAAGCTGCCCATGGCCTGACCGATCTTCTCAAAATCACTATCGGTGAGATTGCCGGTTCTTAGAGCCCAAGCATCAACACCAGATTCCATGGCTAGCATGCGGTCAACTAGCTGTTCTTTGCTCATTTCCAGACTAAAGAGCAATACCGGGAGGTTGGACTGCAGGGCAACATTATGGGCAATATTGAGAGCTAGCGCTGTCTTGCCCATTGATGGCCTAGCCGCTAAAACAAATAAGTCAGACCGCTGCAAGCCAGCTAGAACATTATCCATATCTTTAAAGCCGGTGGGTACGCCGCGTATAGTGCCCTTATCTTTGTGAAGCTCATCGAGACGGTCAAAGCTTTCTGTCAAAATAGTCTCAAGACTAGTAATGTCTTGTTTGACATGCCTCTGACTAACCTCAAACAAACGACTTTCGGCCTCTTCAATTAAGGTTTGTAGGTTGCGGCCCTCATCGTAGCCAAGCTCCATAATATTTTGTGAGGTTTTAATTAGCCGACGCCGAAGTGCTTTTTGAGCGACAATCTCAGCATATTGCTCAACGTGTGCAGCCGTAGGCACAAAGTTTGTTAATTCAGTCAGGTAGGCCGCCCCGCCGACGGTCTCTAGCTGGCCTTCGGCTTTGAGCTGATCAGACAAAGTTAAAACATCAACCGGACTATGTTTTTCATAAAGAACTTTAATGGCTTCAAAGATAAGTTGGTGGCGTTCATCATAAAAATCAGCAGACACAACATTGTCGGCAATTTTCACGATGGCGTCCGAATCAATCAATAGAGCACCCAATAAACTGGCTTCGGCGTCGGTGTTTTGTGGCGGTATCTTGGCTTTATTAGAGTCCATACAGTTCCTAGTCTAGCAATTCGGCTTGGCCAAAAATATTGCTAATGGTATCTAAGGAGGGAGTGGTTGTGGGCGCCACCTCAATTGTCGTCATTGCCGGTGGCTGAGCTTCTTTATCAACAACACCCACAATTTTGATTGGCGAGCCAGTTATTTCAACGATAACGTTGTTTAGTAACTCCTGATTTTTGGCCTCAGATAGGCGTTTTTGGTGGAATGGAAATGCAAATTTTAAGACCAAACGATCAGCCTCTTGGACTGGCTCTGCCATACGCACAACCCCGTAAAGCGTATTGTGCTGTTTTTTCAGCGTATTGAGAACGCTGGGCCAAGAATCGATCAGTGAACCGGCTTGCCTGGTTGGGGCGCTTTGAATTGTTGACACTTCGGGCTCAGGTTCTGTGATGTTGGCTTCAGTCTCGGTAGTGGCAGCGGGTTTTGTGGAAGCTGCTGGCGGAGCTGACACATAATCTCGTAGCAGGGCTGGCTCTAGCAAGGTTAGTTCCAGATAACTTTCTGGTTCGTGAGCGCTGGCGGTTTGCAATAATTTGCCGAGTAGTTGGGTGGCCAGGACTGGCTCAATGTCGCTTTTGCTATTAAGTAATGCTGCTCTTAGTTGAACCGCCAACTGTTTAGCGACTGAAGCTGCTTGAAAGCCTTGGTCATTTAGCTTTTCAAGTGCAGTCACTACATCCTTAGGCGAACCATGCGCCACAGCATCATACAGGCTCTCCACGGCCTGTTGAGGGGCTAGGCCTAACAATTGTTCAATGTCAGACTCTTCAATGTTTTTGGCGAGGTTACGTGCTTGATCCAAGAGGCTGATACTGTCACGAAAGCTACCATCGGCATGTTCGGCAATCAGCTGAAGGGCTGAATCACTTATGGCAATGTCCTCTTTCTGAGCAATCGTTCGTAAGTGTTCGACGGCCTGAGGTACCTCAATGGGCTTAAAAGTAAAACGTTGGGTACGACTGGTTATGGTCTCTGGTAGTTTGTGCGATTCGGTAGTGGCAAGTATAAAGATGACGTGAGCTGGTGGTTCTTCAAGCGTTTTTAGCAAGGCATTAAAGGCCTCCCGTGTAAGCATATGAACTTCATCAATAATGTAAACCTTGTACTTGGACGAGGTGGGCGCGGTGTGCACTTTATCTCGCAAATCACGAACTTCTTCTATGCGACGATTACTGGCGGCATCAATTTCAATAATATCGATATTAGTTGTTTCTTCGTCATAGGGTAGGTCATTAACGGCGTGAGCCAGAATTCGTGCAATACTGGTTTTACCAACCCCCCTAGGACCTGTTAGGAGATAGGCGTGGGAAATGTTTCCTTGTTTAATAGCATGCGCCAAGGTTTTGGTTATATGTTCTTGACCAATAATTTCCTCAAGCGACTTTGAACGGTACTTTCTATAAAGTGCTTTCCCCAT
>CAZSHK010000002.1:0-13277 GCA_964606965.1 uncultured Candidatus Saccharibacteria bacterium | reverse complement strand
GCTGCTTCGAGCGCCGCCCACTCGGCAACCGAATCATCTTCTGGAACGTTTACGCTGACTTGGTCGCCCGGTTTAGCCTTAAAGTAAGTAACACTAGCTAGCAGTACTCGGTATTGCTTGGTGCCCACGTTGACAAAATAGTGTCCATCTTTCTGCTCTAATACGCCGACCACTTGCTTGCGAGGTATCGGGCCAATCTGCTTGTATAAAAATGCCCCGTCGTCGGCGATAGTGAGCTTTAAGATGTCACCTTGAACCAATTTGGACTTGCTGGCGTAATTAGCAGGTACCGGATAGGTTTTGCCGTCTGATCCCACCATATTCTGCCCGTCGAAAACACCCTCAATAACTTTGCCGATATTCTCTTCTTTGGTTGAGTTGACTGCAGCTGGTTCGTCTCCCACTAAACTAACTAGCAACTCCTTGGCGGCTGCCAAACTGGTTTCAGCTTCTTCTATGAGCGCCCGTAAGCGCTTTATTTGCTTTTCTGGTACGTCCGACATCTCTGTAACTCAACCCTATATAAGTGTTTATTTAGGTACACTTCTGGCCCTACCGTACCACGTGAACCACAGCAAGTCAAAAAATCAAGCCGACTTCTGTGGATAAATCATGATAATTAGTTTAAGACAGGGTAGAAAATCAAACTGCTCATCGGTAAACCAATGAGCAGTTGCGGATAGTTGTTGGGGTATTTAGCTTAACTCAACCGTTGCGCCGGCGTCTTCCAAGGTTTTCTTGGCTGCTTCGGCATCTTCTTTTTTAGCTTTTTCTAAAACTGTCTTTGGGGCACCATCAACCAACGCTTTGGCTTCGCCAAGTCCTAGGTTTGTAATGTCCTTAACCGCTTTAATGACAGCGACTTTCTGGGCGCCGGCATCTTTAAGTACGACGTCGTATTCGCTCTTAGCTTCTTCAGCCGGAGCGGCATCACCTGCTCCCGGAACGGCAGCTACAGCTACAGCCGGAGCGGCCGCGCTAACACCCCAGTACTCTTCGAGGAATTTAACGAATTTGCTGATTTCCAGAGCTGACATCTTATCTAGCTCACCAACCAGTTTTTCAAATTCCTTAGGAACTTCGACCTTGTCAGTCTTCTTGGTCTCTTTCTTGTCTTCTTTGACTTCAGCTGGCGCTTCGGCCACTGTATCTTCAGTTTTTACATCTTCATCTGCCATAATCATCTCCTTTGTCCCGAGTTTAGGCGGGTTACTTAACTTATTGCTTCACTTCGTGCATTTAGAACATTTAAAATCCCACGCACATTACCGGCCATTACATTCACAAAGCCGCTTAATGGGGCGGCAATCAAACCAACCAACTGACCACGTAATTGATCTTTTGTGGGCAAGCTGGCTAATGCTTTGACGTCTTCGGCTGGTAGAAACTGTCCTTCTGACGTGTAGGCACCGACAAACTCCATTGTCGGTTGGGTCTTGGCAAAATTTGCCAGTGCTTGTGCGGGCGCTACCTCATCTTCGCTATTAAAAGCGTAGAGGAGCATGCCATTCAGGGCGCTGGTGTCAGCTTCCTTGAATGCATCAGTTTGCTTAAGAGCCTGCATAACCAGGCGGTTCTTTACAACTTTTACAGTTGTACCGCTGGTTTTGGCATCCCGCCTTAGGGTCTGCATTGCTTTGACAGGTGTACCTTGGTAGGCAGCAACAACCGTCATTTTAGAATCATTCAGCAAGGTGCTGACTTCATCTACTACCGCATGCTTCTTTTCTTTAGTTAAAGCCATGGTGACTTCCTTTACTTGTTAAACCCGTCGACCGCGAGCTAGCGTTACCTAATAAAAAATCTTTGGACAACCCAAAGACTTTGAATCTGCAAAATAATAACTTTGCACCTCGGCGACATTTTCAATCCGTCTTAGGCGGACGTCGCTGTCTTTGGTAACCGAAGAATTGTACCGTATCTGTTATTAGGTGTCAATTAGGTTTGCGGTCGCGGTGTTGGGGCACTATAACCGTCAGCCAGCCACGGTCTATGCGTTACAGGACGCAGAACAGTCGGTTCAGTTGCCGGTACTTTAGGTAGGCCCAATGTTTCTACAATCTCAACCACATGTCCAAGAAATTTCGGCCGTGGCCTTTCACTTTTATAGTCTCGCAATGGCGTCCACTCTCCACTAACGGGATCAAGCAACTCTGCAGGCGGTAGTATCATGTCCATTTCTAATTCCCTTCAATTAAAAACGGCCCCTGTTGGGGCCGTTATGTGCTGTGTTAAATAGCTCTAATGCCCCGCGTGTGCGTGGTTGACGATAATCTTATTGATTACGAGTATTAAAGCCATACGTATTATCATCCGCTGGTTTGGCATATTGTCAAGTGTGATCCCTTACTTCACCTTCTAATAAGCCGCTCGATGGATTTGTCGGTCCAATATCAGGAACAGTTTCTATTTGTTCTTTGGTTATTATACGACCTGCATCTTTTATGGCTGACTGATGTGGTCCTCCGCCACATCTCCACGAAGTCCAATCTTGTTCTGATGGATCTAGCCTTCTATTAGCTGCATTCAATGCTCGTTCCCATATTTCGGTATCAACATGGGGTTCTTGTTCACTCATATTCAATCTCCATAATTTAAAAACAGGCTTTCCTTGAAGCCTGATTCTTCGGGTTGTGCTAGTCCGCCTTAGGCGGAGCAGGCTTCAAAAATATTGAAGCACAGCCCTGATAGGCCTAAGAGGAGTCCTAATTGCTTCAAATGTTGAGCCATAATCATAAAACATACACCTATATAGATATCTTGACAAGCCCCTTGCAAAGTCGTCAAGAAGGCGTATGATTACTTTTGGATTTAAAATGACACCTATTGATTTAATGTCTGGTGAGGATGTAATTTCTGGGATTCCCCCGGAAGAATTATTTGCAACCGTAGTTAGTGGTGGTATTGAATTTAAGGCGACTAACAATGATGAAACCATTGATTTATTTGGCGAACAAATGCCTCGGTTTATAGATAGTCTAGGGCCGTTCGCTTCTATGGTTACTTGTACTGTCAGTGAGGTTGGAGAGTCTCTAGTAGTGCATGTGCTGCCACGCGAAGATAAGTAAAACTTTAATTTTTTCTAAGAATTTGTATCAAACTGTTGCAACTTGAACTGAGTGTATCTTTCAGCCGCTAAGCGACTCAATTCAGGATCCTCACCTTTATTAACAAAAATCATGGCATCGGCTAGCATAGGATGCACTTCGGCAACTTTAGCGTGCATCTCTAATACCAACTTACGATAACCAGGGTGTCCCTGAGGGCTGGTACGCAGTTCATGTAAGTGGAATGCTTCACGGGCATTGTAGGTGACTTTCCAGCGCATTTTATGGCCTAAAAGCGTGGCATATTGAGCTTCTAGCTCGTACCCAGCGGCTTGCAGCAGGCTATATAGCTCAAGACTAAGGTCAAAACACTTCTGGAACTGCTCAGTTAAGCCAGCAGTTTCGACCAGTTCTGGTACATCGTAACCGTAACGTGGCGTCAAAAGTTGCCATTCCAAGTCGTCGACAATGCGGTGGCGTTGTAAGTCACGGAAAATGCCATAATCACAAATCAAGTCCCAGCTGTAATGGGCTTTTTCTAAGGCCCGGCCCGGTTTATGCCGCCGATTAAGGCGTTCGCCCATATAAGCTTGAAAGACTTCAACCTTCTTTTGGTATGGCCAACTATCTACCATCTGCTCAATTTCCTTTAGAGATAGACTGCTATGTTCATAAATCATGTCTGGCACTAGATCGAGCTCATTATGTGGCCAAACCGAGGTTAGCTGAACGGCTTCAGTTTCGCTGCTATGGGTGTCAGTCAGGTATTCCCTGGCTAGTTTTTTGACAGCGGCTCGCGTGTTAGCGGCATATGCAATAGCGGCACCACCGCGATCGGGCTTGTCGGCCCGCTCTAGGAATGTGGCAATAACTTTACGGGCTTCTTGGAGTATTAATTGGCCCGTGCTTCGGGCTTCCACTAACTCGTCGCTCATGAGATGCATAATTAAGCTCTCAATTGCTTGTCCTGAACCGTAAATGCCAACCGTTGACTTGGTTGCTACGGGCAAAACCGGGCGTATGGCATCACAAGCTTGGGCGCGGATAGCACCCTGCCAGGCACCATCACGTTCTTCTTCAGACACGTTCGAATGATCCTTTAGGTAATCCGTCAGCTCATGGACCATGCTAGAATAAATTTCAAAAATTTGGTCAAGTATTTTGTTGTACTGCTGTTTTGTTTTGGCATCCAGCTGCGGTGGTGTGTAATAACGGAACTTTCCATCTCGGCCGCGTTGATCAAAATAAATATAGCGCGTTGATTGTTCAAGATAGGCTGCCAGCCTACCCCATTCGAGTTTTTTAGTTAGCAGATTTGAGGCACCTTCAACCACAACATGTTGGCCGACTAACTGTTGCACAGAATCATCACCGAAGGCTGTTATAACCCGTTGCAGTAGTTTTTCATCGCGCCGCCCTGAATTGTTATCAAGACCTGGGGCAAACTCATCAAGCACAGTAATGCGCATGTCATCACCCCTACGTGACAAGCGTGCCATGGCGGCAGCTGTCGTCAGGCTTTCTAGTTTGTGGTAGGTGGCGTAAACATCCCCGTCGACGCTAGTAACTGCATCTTGAAGCCACTTTTTACCCTTATCAGTAACGTAGTAGCCGTGTTGATCTTTGGCAATGTAGGGATTCGGAGCAGCTGGTGGCTTTGTCTTACTAGTGGTCGACTTATTTGGCGGTGAAGGTAATATTTGGGCAATGCTTTGCCAAAGTTGCTGCTGTATATTCTCAACCGACTGTAACTCACCATCCTTGACCGATTCAATAACTGTAAAATCGCGAGGAAACAACTTGGCCATATCGTCATAGACCTCAACAGACCGCTGCAAGTGCTCAAGATCAGCCTCATGAATATCCCGCTGTTTATCGGTATAGCTGCGTTTCTCTTTTTGATCAACCAGATTCTGAGCTACTTCAGCCGGCATTCTTAATATATAGCTCATGTTAGGCCTTGGTATATCTAACATCTGATGCTCAAGGTTATCTAGCCATACAAAGAACCCTCTACGCTCAGCCTGATTAATAAATTTCCCGCCTTGGTGGGCCATGTTTGAAGCTGTAAAACGATTGGTTAGTACGACTTTGCCGTCAGCAAGTGCCTGGCGAATTCGTTGTGATGCATCGTAGCGATTAAGGGCAAAGAATAATGATGCCGTATATGGACCGACATCTTCGGCACTTCCATATTCACCATTCAGGTACTTACGCACAAAAAAGCTAGCTTCGCTGTCGTACTCAGGAAAGTCAAAGGTGACAACATCATAACCGTCAGCCTGTAACTTTTTCGATAATAACTCAAACTGCGTACCCTTACCCGAGCCGTCGGTGCCTTCGATAGCTACAAACAAGCCGTTACCCGGTCCTTTGCTGGTTATCGCTTGCCGTGATAAGTCTTGGGCTTTCATAGGCCCTTCTTTAAGCCTTTGATAGGCATAGGTTTAAGACGCCTATCCTTATAGGCTCGTGGCAGCATTTGCTCTGGCCGCCAGTTAGCAATCAGCTTTTTTAAGTCATCACTGCCACCGGCCTGGTACTTGCCGCTCAATTTCTTGTAATCTTGATCAACTGGCCCAGTTTCATAAAAAACTAGTTGAGCAATACGTTCGCCCACTGGCAAGACCACGCTTTCGTGCTGGTTCATATTATATATTTCCATGGTCCAACGGTTTATGTAGCCAGGGTCGCCCCAACCGGCGTCTAAACAAACCGATACACCATTTCTGCCCCAGGTGCTGCGGGCTTGCATGGTACTGGTGCCAGGGGCTTTGATGCCGATAAATTCATGTGTATGCGCCAAAATACGTTCGCCGGGGCGCATAACTATAATGCGATGAGATGGCGGGATGTTTTTAAATGTTTTGCGGCCATGTTTTCTGGCCCATTCTTTGTGTATTTCGGCACGGTAAGGGCCGCCACCAAAATACTGTTTGACGGCTTCTTCATCAAAAGGATTATAAAACCCGCCCTCGCTAGCACGTTCGGTTCGGTAGAACCAATCGCCAAGAGTGACGTCTACGCTGCTGCCAGCAATGTGTTTGGCAATATAAGGATGAAAGACAATATGCCCTTCCTTTATAGCCTTTTTAATCTGTGTGTTGCTGTAGACCACACTACTTCTCCCTTTTGGTTTCTATATTGTACGGAAAAACTTGACGACCAGGCAAGTAAGGTATGAAAATTACAACTTCATTTTTGAAATTAGCGGCGTTATGGCTTGCTCAATGGTCTCTTGAATAGTATTTATTTCACCAGACGCATCAGCCCGAACAACCTGAACGGCATTATTTGTTCTTTTTAGCCATTCTAGGGCAGCTTTATAACCTTCTTTGACACGGCTATGGAACTCTTCACCTTTGCTCTCAAAGTAATCGGTTGTGTTGCGCTGTTGGCGACGGTTATCAATAATTTGCTGCGGCGCATCCAAGAAAACCAAAGCATCTATCATTTCACTCTTAAACAAATCACTGCAAGCCTCAAAAACTGGTTGCTTGTCTTCTAGCTGCCCGCCATAAGCCTGATAGGCCACTATGGCCAATGGACTGCGATCGATTAGTACAATTTCGCCGCGCTTTTTGCGCTCTTGCACCTCCTCGGAAAGAGCTTGTCCCATGGCGAGCGAGATATAGAAATCTGTTTGGGCGCTTCTCTCTACGGGTGACAGTGAAACTTTGCGTAACTCCTCACCAATCGGTGAGCCACCATTATGTCTGGTTGTATGAACATTATGACCAGCGTGTTTGAGACTTTCAGCTAGCAAATTAAGCTGGGTAGTTTTGCCCACCCCATCGGGACCATCAAAAGCAATTACTAGACCATTCATTGCCTTGATTGTAGCAATTTCAGGTACTGCTTAAAAATCGTTTATGTTTAGCTTTATGCTAGGCCCCATACTGGTGGTGGCGTAGGCACGTTCAATCAAGGCGCCTTTAACACTTGAAGGTTTATTGGTCTTTAGAGTATTTAAGATTGCCCGAGCGTTTTCTGCCAACTTTTCGGGCCCGAAGCTGACTTTGCCAATGCCAACATGAACTATTCCGGTCGTATCAACGCGGTATTCAACACGTCCCGCCTTGGCCTCTTTAACTGCTTTAGTAATATCGGTGGTCACTGTGCCGCTTTTAGGGTTTGGCATAAGGCCTTTTGGTCCTAGTAAACGGGCATACTTACCGAGTTTGGACATCTGGGTTGGATGAGCTATCAAAATATCAAAATCGAGCTTTTCCTTATCTAGTTGCGCCAATAAGTCGTCACTACCGGCAATATCAGCCCCTGCCGCCTTAGCTGCTTTGGCATCTTCTGCTTCAGCCATAACTGCCACACGGCTGGTTTTGCCGCTGCCAGCCGGTAAAACAACTGTGCCACGGACGTTTTGATCAGCCTGCTTCGGGTCAACATTCAGATTGATATGTAATTCAACAGTTGCATCAAATTTAGTCACACTGGTTTTAACGGCCAACCCAAGCGCTTCTTCCAGTGAATATTCTTTATCTTCAACAAGTTTAGCTGCTTCACGATACTTTTTACTGCGCCGTTCTAGTTTTGAACGAGCTGGTTTTTGTTGAGACTTAGGTTTTAGTTCTTCTTTATTTTCCTTTAGCTGTGTTTTGCGTTCTTCTTTTGCCTCTTTAACTTCGGCTTCTTTGGTGGCTTTAGCACTGCGTTTGCCGGCCTTGGCGGTTATTTTTTGGTCTTGGTCACCTGTTTCGTTCGCATCAACAGTATTTTCTTGAACAATCCCATCAGAAATCTCCTTTTTGGCTTTCTTTAAGCCTTCACTTTTTAACGCTTGTTTTTTACTTCTTACGCTCTTCTCTTTTGCTTCTGCCATATATACTCCTTCGTGGTACAAGCCCGTTCGACTTACGCTAACGGTCCCACAAATTACCTATTAAATTTATTCTCTACCCATCCTACAAGTCCGCCCACAGCAATAGCTGCGGAGCCACTAATACTAGCGTAAATAGCAGTATCTACTTCCCCACTTTTTATGCCTGATACCGCAATAGCTGAGCCACCTAACACCCACGCAAGCGCAAAACCATTTGCTACAATTTTTTCGAATAAATCAGTAGAATGATTTGCCTGGCGGGGCTCAGTAAGTTCGGCAGGCGCTTGTGCACCGATAACTCTATTAAGGCCAAGATGGTTTAGGGGCATTACTCTACCTCAACACCCATACTGCGGGCGGTGCCAGCGACCATTTTCTTAACTGCTTCAACATCTTGAGTGTTCATGTCATTAGCCTTGGCTTCAGCAATTTCTGTCAGCGCTGATTGGCTAAGTTTTTTACTGATCTTTTCAGAATTTGGCTTGCCTGAACCTTTATCAATACCTAGTTTGGCGCGAATTAGGTCGTCAGTGGGCTCTCCCACCACCCTAAAAGCCATACTGCGGTCTTCATAAATTGAAATGTGAACCGTGAGATTCTTGCCCATTTGATCTTTAGTCTGTTCGTTAAATGGATTAATGAAATCCATCATATTAACGCCGTACTGACCCAATGTGCTGCCCACTGGCGGGGCTGCGCTGGCTTGGCCGCCGCGGATTTTCATTTTCAAATTTGCTGTAACTTTCTTCTCTGCCATAAAAAAGACTCCTTTAGGAGTGCGTAACAGAGTTATTGTACATTATCCTACCCCTGTTGTCCACCCAAATAGTCGCTAGCTCTCTGCCAAACCGAATCATATACGCTTATACCCGCCTCAAAGGCGGTCTCATCAGCTCGTCGCAATGCCAGTAGACCTATATAGGCAACTTCAGTAGCCAGTTCCATTTCAATTGCACCGTCTAGGACGTGGTGGAGCACAGAAGGACTATTTTTCTCCAGACGCTCGTAATATGGACTGCCGGGCATAACTTTACCGGAACGACCCATGAGTCTAAATAATTTGAATCTAGGTTCAATTACCAGGCTGTAGTAATTGTCGAGTTCCTCTGTAGCTAAACTACCAGAGGCCATCTTAGACTCTTTTAACCTGCAAACTATCAAGCTCTACTGGTGTCTCACGCCCGAACATATTCACAAGAACCTTGAGTTTGCCCTTTTGAAGATCAATTTCGTTTATTGAGCCGTCAAAGCCCTTAAAAGGACCATCAGTGATATTAACTACATCACCAATATTGTAATCAATCTTGTGTTTTGGCTCAGCGCGACCCATGCGCTTCATGATTTTCTCTATCTCTTCTGTATCAATCGGTGTAGGTTCGGTACCGCTGCCTACAAAACCGGTTACCGATGGAGTATTTCGGACAATGTACCAGGCATCTTCGCTTAGCTTCATTTGAACAAGCACGTAACCTTGAAAAATGCGCTTCTCTACAACCTTACGCTTGCCGTTTTTGACTTCAATCATTTTTTCTTTTGGTACTAACACCTGGAAAATTTTATCTTTCATGTCCAGACTGTCTGCCCGCTGGCGAATAGATTCAGCCACCTTCTCTTCATAACCACTATAGGTATGTATGGCATACCATTGTTTTGTTGTATCGTAACGCTTATTCATATCTTCAGTAATACCTTTCTGAAAATTTTATCCAATCCATAATCAGTTATGGCTATGATAACGCCAAAAATGATAGCAAACATAAAGACGGCTAATGTAAGCTTCCAGGTTTCGCGGCGACTTGGCCAGGTAACTAAACGAAGCTCGCGCCAACTATTGCGAAAGTAGCTGGGTATAACATGACGCCGTTTATTAAGAAAACGACCGGCTTTGTTTTCTGGTAATGGTAAGTAATACTCACGGCGACCAAAATTAGAAGCCGCTTTAAGCGGTTTAGAGACTTTACCGGTGGCACGTCGTACACGAGCTGGCTTTACCGGTGTCTTGGCGGCTTTTTCAGTGCGCTCCCGTACCGTTTCAGCAGGTCGCAAGCGTCGTTTCTTGGATTTTGATTCTGCCACTTGCCCTAACCCTATCCTTCTCTATTATTAGAGGTTAAATTAAAAAACTACCTATGATGGTAGTTCCGCTCATGTCAATATATCACACTGAATTCATTTGACAAGGGGTAATGGTTGCTTATTGGCTTCTAATTGCTCACACAATTGTTACACCTGAACAAATAGTTAAGTTGGAGTTTACTCTAAGTTAGGTATAAAAATAATAAAAGTAGAGCCTTTGTTGAGTTCGCTTTCTAAAATGATTTCAGCATGCAGTAGGCGAGCTAGCTTCATTGTCACATACAGCCCTAGTCCAGTGCCTTTGCTCTGCCTTGTGCGATAATCTTCACTTCTAAAGAATTTATCGAATACTTTTTGTTGATCACTTTTGCTAATTCCAATACCCGTATCAGTAACAAAAAACTCAACACCATTATTTTTTTGGCGGGCGCCAAGAGTGACACTGCCTTGCTGAGTATATTTAAGGGCATTGGTCACGAAGTTTTGCAGTATTTCACGTACGTAAAGGCGACTTGATCGAAGCAACGACAAGGTCGGATCTAGCTCTGTCTTAAGTTGAAGCTTCTTTTTACTAGCCTCTGGTTCATATGCCTTAAGTAAGTCTTCAGTCAGCTCGTGGATGTTGATACTTTCGACCTCGACTGCTAAGCGACCACGCTCTGCCCTTGAAAGTGTTGCTAAGTCGTTTATCATGCCACCCAAAAAGTTAATTTGGTCATGGGCCTGCTGCAAAGCCAACTTAATTTCTTCAGTATTGCCATTTTTCTCTACAATAAACTGAGCATTACTGATATTGCCTTCGGAGATAGCTATTGGCGTACGAAGTTCGTGACTCACAACACTAATAAACTCATCTCGCTCTTCTTCCAACGATTTTTCTCGGGTTATATCGCGCAAAAGAACGACATAACCTTTTTCACCGGCTATGCCATAGCCTAAATGAACCGGCGCAATACTAAGATAGAGATTAATCATACTGCCGTCTTCATAAAGCAACCGCCAATCACGGCTGGTAGTTGCCGTTTTGGTAGCTCGCACCAATGCTTCTATATCTACTGGCTGTTTGTTTCTATCAATAAGCTTAAGTACACTCGATAGCGATTTTCCAGCCATGGAACTATTAAGATCCAGTATATTCAGGGCAGCACCGTTATACAGGACTACTTTGGTTCGTTCATCAACAGCAATCACACCATCGGCCATGCTGTTAATAAGGCTTGTTAAGCGCTCATGTTCTAGGTTGGATGTAATCGTTCCCTGATTATCCTGCGGCGGCATATTACTCTTATTATGCCATAAGCATCATGCTGACAACGAACTGAAACCTGGTCTTTGCTCGCGAATTTGCCTGCGTAGTTGTTTAACTTTCGGATTATGTTTAGCCATTTCATCCCAGAATGGCCTACCATGACGAAGTATTATTGTGTGCACCAGTTCATGGAGCAAAACATAATCAATTAATTCCCATGGCAGGGTCATTAGCATACAGTTTAGGGTAATTTGGCGCTGATGGTCACAACTACCCCATCTTGTGCGCAAATGTTTAATTCGTAAGCCTTTATAAGAAAAACCATAATTTTTTGCTATTGAGGCAAGGCGCGCCGGCAACAACTCCTCTGCTTCTTTCTGTAAAGCCTTCAGAACACCTCTATGAGCAGCTTGCTGAACGTTGGCATCGGTTAATTGCAAACTCGAGGGATGGGCAACACGAATGTTGTTCTGTATTACGCGGACAGATGCTCGGCGCCCAGTGCGGCTAATAATAAATTCTAAGCGGTGTGACTTACCTATAACCTGGCTTTGCCTAAGTAAAACTGGCCTAGTGCGGTGTTTATCAATCCATTCTCTTCTTTTAGCGACAAAGTCTAGTCCGAATTTATAAGGAACCCATGGCGGCATACTAACTCTAATTTCACCTTGTGCACTGATTGATAGGCGTAGATTACGAGTACCTCGTCGTTTCTGTAGCTTAACGGGTCCTAGACCTTCAACATCAACAACTTTGACTGCCATTACTACCGTATAACAATGTTGCGACGGCTCATGTCAACCCTACCGGCGGCCGGATTTTTAGGTATTAAATTAACAAGTTCCGGCTTAACAACATTTGACGTGATACTTTCAGCCGATATCATACCTAGTTCGTAGAGTCTCTTAATAACGGCATTGCGTTGTGTATTGAAGGTATGTTTGCCACTTATGACCACATAGTCTTCTGTATTTGAAGGATTCTGCATACTGGATATGTATTGTTTAAAATTTTGCTTATCATAACTGACAGCATATTTATCGTCTGCTTTACGGCGATCACGTTTTACTAGACGTTGTAGGGCAGAAGCTTGATCAATCTGCAGCCAGATCAGGGCTGTTGTAGCCTTAGCCTTACGCGCACGATCACGTAGAGAGCGTCGCTGTCCTAGCCGCATCGCATTTACATCGTAGACCACAGAAACGCCGGCCGCTAAAAACTCTTCAGTCATATAATCCATTAAATGAGTGACAATCTCGTTTTCGCGCTTATCATAGCGTGGGTTCTCAAATAGCTCACTGCGGATTCGATCACTTTGAACATGTGCTGCGCTGATTTGTTCGCAAAACTGTCTGGCAAAATGCGTTTTGCCTGCCCCCGGATAGCCATACAACATGATTAAGGTGGGTTTGGTCAGGGGAATCTTAGACATTTATATATTCTATAACATTTCCAAGCTTTAAACACTATGGCACGGGTGGAGGGACTTGACCTTGCCACGCAAAACAAAGATGAGTTTTGCTATGGCAATTTTTGAGCGCAGCTCAAAAACCAAGGGCGGGGAATGTCCACAGGACATTACCGCTATAGTCCCTATTTCAAAAATGGTCCACCAATCTCTCCAATAAATAATGGTGAGCTTGTCGAACCATGGCAGGGGTGGAGGGACTTGAACCCCCAACCTTCGGTTTTGGAGACCGACGCTCTAGCCAGTTGAGCTACACCCCTATATAAGGGACTGAATTATTGTACCTTTTTACTACTGCTAACGTCTATTTTTTAGGCTTAACTTCGTTGCGACCCAGACTTTTCTTGGTTTCTGAGTACCAAACATGTTTGCGACTAACTGGATCGTATTTGCGTAGACGTAACTTATCAGGTGTATTTACGCTGTTTTTCATAGTGTAATAATGCCGGTGTCCGCTTTCTTCGCTGACCAGGCCAATAATCTTACGCTTGTCGCCTTTTTTTGCCATAGTTTGTTGAGTTTAACAGATTAGAATTAATTAAGCAATGGAGCCGTCTTCGGGATTTGAACCCGAGACCCCTTCCTTACCATGGAAGTGCT
>CAZSHK010000001.1:39537-55651 GCA_964606965.1 uncultured Candidatus Saccharibacteria bacterium | reverse complement strand
ATGCCACGCTAGAACAACCCAAACCGGTAAGAATTACACCTGAATTTGTGAATGAACGACTTGGTCTTAGTTTGACACCCAAAAAGATGGCTGAACTTCTACAGAATGTTGAGTTTAAAGTCCTCAAAGCCGCCGGCAAGCAACTGGCCGTAACGCCACCGTTTTGGCGGACTGACATAGAAATACCTGAAGATATTGTTGAAGAAATTGGGCGGCTATATGGTTATGATCATCTGCCATTAGAGCTACCGCATAGAGATACTACGCCAGCCGCCAAAGACGCACTGCTGGAATTAAAGAACGAAATTCGTGACGCCTTAAGCAAAGCTGGCGCCAACGAAGTACTTACCTACAGCTTTGTGCATGGTGAGCTCATGAAGAAGGCTGGCCAGGATCCAAAACAAGCTTTTCAGCTTAACAATGCACTGAGTCCAGACCTGCAATACTACCGCCTGAGCATAACACCCAGTCTTCTAGAAAAAGTTCACCTTAATGTCAAAATGGGCTATGACCAATTCGTACTTTTTGAAATAGGTAAGGCGCACATTATTGGCATGAATGATCCTAAAGATGCCGATGTGCCAATGGAGCCGAACTGTTTAGCCTTGGTGTTTGCCGGCGACAAAATGAACGGTGCGGCTTATTACCAGGCTCGTGTTTATCTGGACACTCTGCTTGATCACTTTGGCATGCTCGCTACGCTTGAACCCTTAGCTGATAATGATTTAGCCGGTAAGCCATGGCTGCAACAATTGGTTAAGCCGTATGATCCAGCCCGCAGTGCTCTAATCCATGACTCTAATGGCGCTACCTGGGGCGTGATTGGCGAATATACACCTAACGTTTGTAAACAACTTAAATTGCCAGCCGCAGCTGCCGGCTTTGAAATTGGGCCTTTTTTGTTCATGCAAAACAGGGTTGCTTCAAAGTATGTTCCACTGCCGCGCTTTCCTAGGGTTGAGCAGGACATGACGCTTAAGGTTCCAACTAATGTTATTTACGCTTATATATATAGTTTACTTCAGGAAAAACTTGGTGAACTTAAACCCGACAATACACTAGCTAAACTTACCCCTCTGGATATTTACCAAAAAGACATCAATAATAAGCACTTTACGTGGCGCTTGTCGCTTGCTTCGTATGAACGAACACTTACAGATTCTGAAGTCAACAAATTGCTTGACGATTTAGCACACCAAGCTCAAACTACATTTGGAGCTGAGAGAGTATAAATGAAACAGAGGATTACTGCGCACCCTGCATCTGGCCACGATGCTCGCTTCTTGGCATATCTTGATTTCATCCGTCAAGATGAAAGCTCACAAGCTTTTTTAGCTGAACGACGAGCGCATTGGGCGGACGAATTACCAAAAGGCGCAGCTGCCCCGAACATACAGGTGGTGCGCGACAATAATTCACTCTATATGGGTTATGTAGTGTTGCACCGAGCCTTTGGTGATGACAAGGGACCCATCGCCGCCTATGAAATGAAACTTACGTCAAGATTTGATACCGGGGAAGTCAGGAAAGAAATTCTTGAGCGACTTGAGATACTTCCTCAGCCAGATTACTCGTCAATAGAATCGAACCCAGACCGTGTCCTTGAGCCGGCATGAGATTTTTGATTAATACAGTATCAAGACAAGCCAATAAAGTACTTGGCGCTGAGTGAATCTAATGAAGACCCAGGCCATAATTTTTGATCTTGACGGCACAGCCGTTGATTCGCCGCAGTACAGTTTACCTTCAAGGCGTTTAGTTAATGCTATTCGTAAAGCCGAGAAGGAATATTTTATTTGCGCTGCGACTGGTCGAGTCTGGTCGTTTGCGAATGAAATACTACAAGCACTGTCGCTAAAAGATCCCTGCATTATTTCCGGAGGTTCCCAAATCTGTAATCCTAAGACTGGCGAAATTTTATGGCAGAGCAATATACCTGATGCGGCACTACACAAAGCCTTAGAAATTTTCAAAGATTATTCTAAGTACAAAATTCTTTATAACGATTACACCACGAATGATTACTTTAACGGTGGTTATGACGCCAAAGATTTAGAGATTAAACAGCCAGTCTATTTTTTAGAGCAGGTTTTTATACCCAAAAAAGAAGTCCAACAAATTGTTGACCGTCTTAACAAGATTGAAGGAATTGCGGTGGTGCTGACAATAGCCCAGAAACCTGGGATGAACGACATTCAAATAATGAGTAGCGCGGCCACCAAAGAACATTCTGTCGCGGAACTTTTAAATAGAATTGGCGTTAATGCCACAGATACAATTGGGATAGGTGACGGACATAATGACATCCACTTATTTAACGCAGTCGGCCATAAAGTAGCCATGAGTAATGGCGTTCCGGAAGTCAAAGACTTAGCCGATGAAATCACCGACGATATTAAGGATGATGGTATGGCGAAATACTTAGAGAGGCTTGTAGCATGAAACGTATTTTTCTTTTCCTGGCTATTACTGGTTCAATCCTGACACTTCTTTTAACATCTAGAGCACACGCCAGTGTCCAGGACTTCACGATAAATGATTTTTCGGCCGACTATTACCTGACCAAAGATGACCCGCAGGGTGAAATGCACGTCATCGAAAACGTGCAGGTGACGTTTAGCGACTTTAACCATGGCATTTTGCGGGCCATTCCAACCAGCTACAAAAGGCACCCGCTTAGGTTGAGGGTGAGTAGTGTCAGTTCAGCCACTGGCGCCCCAGCGCAATACACGACTTATGGCGATAGCGGTAACACGGTGCTCAAGATAGGCGACCCAAATCGTACCGTGACAGGCAAGCAAACCTACACCATTGATTACACCGTAAATAACGTCGTGACATTTTATATTGATCACGACGAACTTTACTGGGACATTAACGGTGATCAGTGGCAACAACCATTTGAGCATGTCGCAGCACGATTTCACATTCCGGCAGGTCTAAAGGTTAATCAGCAAACTTGCTATACAGGGTCATCCGGTAGCACTGCCCAAAACTGCACTATTAAATCTGAAGGTGATGGTCTAGTAATCGAAGCTACCGCGCCGTTAGATGTTCAAGAATCACTTACTGCAGTAATGTCTTTCCCGAACGGTTATTTCCAGCCAGCAACTACACTTCAGAACCTTTCAGATTATGTCAGTCCGTTTGTAAAAGTAGCACTTTTACCGCTTAGTGCCATTTTGGCTGGTTTTATTATCTGGCTTCTGTTTGGTCGTGACCCCCGCGGGCGCGGTGTTATTGTGCCCGAGTATGACGCGCCAGATAAGTTGAGTCCGCTTGAAGCTGGTACAATTGCTGATTTTAAAGTTGATAACCGCGATATCTCGGCGACCATTATAGATCTCTCTATTCGTGGCTATATCAAAATTATTGAAGAGGATAAAAAGAAACTTATTGGCAAGAGCAAACAATACTCCCTAGAGTTGCGCAACGCCGACAGAAGCCAACTAAACCCATTTGAGGCCCAATTACTGGATGGTATCTTTACAGATTTTGATTTTATAGAAGCTGCCGGTAGTAGTGCTTTTATGCCCGATGGCATGACAGTAAGTTTGAGCAGTCTAAAAAATAAATTCTGGAAAACCGCTAAAAGTATTCGTGATGATGTAGGCAAGTCTCTGACAGATCAGGGCTATTTCAAATTCAGCCCAAGCAGGTTTATGCCAGTGGTTGGCGGTGCTTCGTTCATTGCCATATTTGTATGGTTTTTTGCCTTCAGGGCTGTCGTTCAACTTTTTTCGGTTTCACCGGCTACTTTTTTTAGCTTGGGGCTGACGGTAGTAATTGTTTATATATACGCAAAGGTAATGCCTAAAAGAACAGCACAAGGCGTAGCCGCCAAAGAACGTATCTTGGGACTAAAACTATACCTGGAAACTGCCGAAGCCGACCGCATTAAAATGCTACAGAGCCCGGATGCGCCATACGCCGAAAAAACTGATGGGCCGAAGCGCACAGTCAAATTGTTTGAAAAACTGTTGCCATACGCCATCGTGCTTGGTGTTGAAAAAGAGTGGGCCAAGCAGTTTGAAGACATTTATAAGACACCACCAGATTGGTACAGTGGAAATTGGTCAACCTTCAATGCAGTTTACTTTGCCACGAGCCTTAATAGTTCCGTGTCTGCTATGGGCGCTAACTTTAGCCCACCGAGCAGTTCTGGCAGTAGTGGGTTTAGTGGTGGAGGCGGGTTTTCGGGTGGGGGTGGTGGTGGTGGCGGCGGCGGCGGATGGTAGCCCCCAACCGATAGGTTTGGTACACTTTAGTTAATATGGGAAAAGCGGCACGTGCGATTATTTTTGATGGTGACAAGATGCTGATGATGCACCGTGATAAACACGGTAGCCAATACTACACACTGGTGGGCGGCCGGGTGCAAGAGGGTGAGACAACCGAACAAGCTCTAGTACGCGAGGTTAAAGAAGAAACCGGGCTTGATGTCACTGCTGCAAGATTAGTGTTTACCGAGGAACACGACGAACCATATAATTCACAGTACATTTATCTTTGTGAAGTTGCCCCTAACCCCAATGTTGCTATTGGCGAAGCCAGTGAAGAGGGTTTTATGAACCGGATTGGCATAAATATGCATACACCGGTTTGGATTTACTCTAAGTCGCTAGAAACATTACAGTTCCGCACACCCGACCTACATAAAGCCCTTTTAGAGGCTTTAAAAAAAGGCTTCCCAAGCCAGCCGGTTAAGCTTTAAGGCTGTGCTATACTGGCTGCTGCAAGGAGAGGAAATTGGCTAAAACAAAGCTAACCCATCGAGTGTTTGCGCTTTCATTAGCAGCCCTGTTCCTGGTGACATCACTCGGATTTAGTGTTCTGGTCATTTGGCAACTTACACATCAACCTAAAACACCGCAAAGTCAGGAGACTAAATTGGAAGGTACTCAACTTAATAACTTTACCCCGGTCGCAAAAGTCGACCAGTTACAAAAGATTGATATAAAAGAAGGCACCGGTGAGGAAGTTAAGCCAGGTGCTCAAGTGACGGCCCATTATACAGGTGCCGTAGCTGCTACTGGCATTATTTTTCAAAGTTCGCATGATGGCCAGAACCAACCCATACCTTTTTCACTTAGTGGTGTTATTCAAGGTTGGACTGAGGGTGTACCTGGCATGAAAGTTGGTGGCACGCGCCGTTTGTTGATTCCAGCCGCCCAGGCTTATGGCGCCACGCCGCCAGCTGGTTCTAATATTCCAGCTAATGCTGACCTAGTTTTTGATATTGAACTTGTGGCTGTGCAAAACCCACAATAAAGTCGTAAGAAGTTCGCGAACCGTTAACAGCGTAGAAAAGTGTCATTAACACAACATGTAGGGCCTTGCATAAGCATTGAGGCGCTAGATATAATAGACACCAGAAGAGAAAAACAGAACACGAAAGGGAAATAATGGTCAAAAATATTACTATCTTCACCACCAATACTTGTGCGTATTGTGGGATGGTAAAAAAGTTCTTGCAAGCAAAAGGTTACAATTACGAAGAGATTAATTTGGATGCTCAACCAGAGCGGCAAGCCGAAGCCTACCAAATGAGTGGCCAGTTGGCGGTGCCGGTTACCGTGGTTACTAAACAAGACGATTCGCAACAAATTGTGGTTGGCTATAATTTAGCCCAACTAGTCCCCGCCATAGCCTGACCATTGCACTTTAGCACAGGGCGTTGTCGGTTCCTTGCGTTGCTCATTCGACGTACCAAACAGTACGTCTCGTTCCGCTACGCGGTACCTCCTAGCCTGCACTCAAATGCAAAGGTCAGGGATGACATAAATATATGAATAAGCTTTAATAGGTACGCATATGACAGTGACCGCAAAAAAACCTAATACTCATGATCTGATTATTATTGGGGCTGGCCCAGCGGCCTTGTCAGCGGCTGTTTATACGACACGCGAAGACATTGACACCGTCTTGTTTGAAAAAGGTGTAATTGGCGGCCTGGCAGCCGTAACGGACTGGGTGGACAACTATCCCGGCTTTCCTAAAGGCATTGCCGGGCTGGAGTTGGCTGAAAACTTGCAACAGCAGGCCGAGCGTTTTGGCGCAATAATCGAGCTGGGCGAAGTTAGTTCTATAAAAGACGAGGGCGAATATAAGCATTTATCCACTACTAGCGGTGATTACTACGCGCGAGCCGTTTTAATCGCAACAGGCAGCGATTACAAGAAAATTGGCGTACCGGGAGAGCAAGAGTACTATGCCCGTGGTGTTCACTACTGTGCGACTTGTGACGGTGCCTTTTACCGCGACAAACGTCTAGTAGTGGTGGGAGGCGGTAACTCAGCTGTACAGGAAGCTATTTTCTTAACTAGATTTGCTAGTCATATTGATCTTTTGGTTCGTGGCGACAGTTTCCGAGCTTCGGAAGTTTTACAGCACGAGCTGGAAAAACATAGCGATAAAATCACCGTTCACTTTAATACGACAACCGACGAAATTGCCGGCGAGGCAAACTTAGTCACTAAAGTGCTAGGCACAGACAAAACCTCGGGCAAAAAAGTTACCTTTCCGACTGATGGAGTTTTTGTCTTTGTCGGATTATCACCGAATACAGAATTCCTAAAGAGCTCAGCAATTGAACTTGATGAGATTGGTTTTATTAAGACTGATGCTACATTGCACACTGCAATGTCTGGGGTTTTTGCGGCTGGTGATGTAAGGTCTGGAGCTACCATGCAGGTTGCCAGTGCGGTCGGCGAAGGTGCCACGGCAGCCCTTATGATTCGTAAATACTTGGAAGAACCACAAGCATAACCACGCTGCGAGATTTTTAGCTTACTTATTTAGGTTTTCGTCGCAAGCTATACGCATGGTAATAAGAGATTTTGACGCCCATTCATTTTTATTGTCACATGCCCAGACCGATAGGTGGCTTAGAACTCAGTTCGCTCAGGCCTTAGAGGCAACCGACTTAACGATGATGGAGTGGCTGCTGCTCACCACTCTAAGTAAATATGACAAAACCGGGCAGACTGTAACAGAAGTAGCCGAAAAGCTGGCAGTTAGCTTGCCGCAAATTACAGCACTAACTCAGGAACTTATTAAAAAACAGCTGATTGAACAGCACGTAGAACGTCATGATAGGCGCAGCCGTCGTTTGCTTATAACCACGAAAGGTAAAGCCGTTTGCGACAAAGGTTGTGAAAAGGTTAACTCCGCACTCGAACAGATAAGTGATGCGCCGCAGTTGCATTCCTATAAACAATTTTTAGGCCATCTGTTAGACCAGCCAGCTGCCGTCTAGATGTCTATGTAGCCTGGAAAGTCATCAACTATAACTTGGTGATTCTCTAACCCCTTGGCTAACAAGTCCCGTTCGAATTGTTTTACCATGGGTTCAGGACCTGACAGAAATATCCTTTTATCCTTATAATCACCAACCAATTCCAAAATTTTGTCTGCCGACAAATGTCCGCTTTCGCCCCGCCAGTCTGCTGGTGGTTCGCCTAAAAGCATTTGAAACTTGTCGACATAGGCTTCAAGCATAGGGCGGAAGGCGACCTCATCTAGCCGATTAGCGGCGTAAATAAGGTGAATATCACGCTTTTCGCCACTGTCAATTAAGTACTTAATCATGCTATGGAATGGCGTAACGCCAATGCCGCCGGCTACAAAGACAAGAGGAATTGTCTTATCCTTGGGTAGCACAAAATCCCCCATGGCTTCTGCCATATGTAGTTTCGTGCCGATTGGAAGCTGCCAAAGAGCCTGTTTAAACGTACTAGGGTGATCAACGGCTAACTTAGTTGTAATGCTCACGCGTTTTTCGGTTGGTGAAGAAGACAAAGTAAACCAGTGTTTTATGCCACGCTCGTCTGGATTGTGGTGCGGTAAGGTCAATTCGGTATATTGGCCGGCATTATAGTGCATGGCTTGTTCTGGCTTAAACCAAAAAGTGCGAATATGATCGGCTTCGTCATTTGTTCCGTCAAGCGTTACATGCATGTTTAACCTTATGCCTTAATTATAACGTCCTAGTGTACAATATATTCGTTAGATTTACCTCAAGGAGAGTATATGACTGACTTCAACCAAGCTTTGACGCCCGGTGATGTGACCGCCGGTTTAGTAAACACCGTAATTGAAATTCCTAAGTGGTCGACTCTTAAGATCGAGTGGAATCGAAAACTAGCAATCTTTGAGCTAGATCGTGTCGAGCCTAGCATTTTTGCAAAGCCCTGTAATTACGGTTTCATCCCGCAAACTCTCGATGAAGACGGTGATGAATTAGATACCTTATTACTAACAAATGAACCAATTCCAACCGGAGTATATGTGCAGGCCAAGATAGTTGGTGTGCTCAACTTCGAAGATGGTGGCGAGATGGACCATAAAATTATATGCGTACCGGCCGATGACCGTAACACTGGTGACGCAATCAGTTCTATGGCGGATGTTCACGAACAATGGAAGCAGAAAATTGAACACCACTTCAATCATTACAAAGATCTAAAGAAGCCTGGTAGCACAAAAGTGCTCGGTTGGGGCGATGTCGCTGAAGCTCAAAAAATTATCGAGGATTGTGCAGTACGTTATAAAGAAGCGTAAATGAAGCCTCAACGCACTAAGAGTGGCGGTGGTGTTGTAATCGGACCTAACAAGCTTATCTTGGTTGTTAGTCAGCACGGGACATCATGGTCATTGCCAAAAGGAAAGCTCGAGTTAGGCGAAGATAGCCGAGTAGCCGCCGAAAGAGAGATAGATGAAGAATCCGGCGTGACCCAGTTAAACTACATTAAAACTTTGGGTACTTATGAGCGGTATCGGATTGGTAAGTTTGGTGGTGAAGACCAGTCTGAACTCAAAACCATCGAAATCTTTCTGTATACTACCGAACAGATAGCTTTATCACCGACTGACCCACATAACCCAGAAGCTCGCTGGGTTGAACCAGATGATGTAGCAGACTTACTGACACACCCCAAAGACAGACAGTTCTTTGTTGAGGTGCTACCAACCGTAAAAGCCTTTATTGCAAAGGAGATGGTCGAATTATGAAATTTACTGAGGATTATTTAATAAAAGCGCGGCAAGTTATTGTAAATGTCTATAAAGACCTGCGACCTGAGCTGCTCAAACACTATGGCGAAGTCGATCATGAACTAAAAGAAGACCAATCGGTTGTCACCAAGATTGATTTATGGGCTGAAGATAAAATAACTCAAGCGCTGACAGCTTTTGATCCTGGTGTGGGTATCTGGGGAGAAGAACGCGGCCAATCAGGCAATAAAGATACATTTTGGCTAATTGATCCGATAGATGGCACCGAAAGCTTCATACGCGGCATACCGAACCCGCGCAACATGGTGACCTTGGTCGAAAATAATGAGCCTATTTTTACGACTGTCTATAAGTTTGTAACTGACGAGCTATATGAGGCTACCAAGGGCAAAGGCGCCTTGCGTAGTGGTGAGCGCATTAAGATTAGTGAGCGCCCTCTAGAGCGAGCCTGGTTAGATGTCTCTATAGATTTAAGTGATCCTGTGGCGCTGAAAGCTTTCTTGGAAGTGCGCAAGCACATTGCTGGCTATTCAATTATGCGTGACTTTCTTTATATTGCCGAAGGCAAAATTGAAGGTGGCATATGGTGGCAGACTGCCGGTGGCCCATGGGATTATGCCCCACGCGGTCTGTTGTTTAGTGAAGCGGGTGCACGTGTGTCTAATATTGGCTCGGACCACTATGATTATCGAAAAGGTAGTTATCTAGTAGCTGCACCACAGTATTTTGACACGTTGCATAATGTAATACTCAGTTGCATACCAGATACGAAAACCGTACAATGACCTTATACTACTAAAGCTTAAAGAGGGTGAGACAAAGTGAAAATACGGGTGGCAATTAATGGATTTGGCCGAATTGGACGTAATGCTTTTAAAATTGCTTTTGAGCGAGCCGACCTGGATGTGGTTGCCATTAATGACCTGACCGATACCAAAACCCTAGCTCATTTGTTACGGCATGACAGCAACTATGGCGCTTACGACAAAGAAGTTAGTTTTGATGATACACATTTAGTCGTGGCCGGCCAATCAGTCCAGGTTTTGGCTGAGAAAGATCCAGCTAAACTTCCCTGGAAAAAGCTCGATGTTGATGTGGTGATTGAATCGACCGGTTTCTTTACTAAGCACGAACAATTAAAAATGCACTTAGATGCCGGCGCCAAACGGGTTATGTTGTCGGCACCGGAAAAAGATGATGTTCATCATGACACCTATGTTATGGGTGTAAATGAACAGGATTTATCTCCCGATCATCAAATTATTTCTAACGCCAGTTGCACCACTAACTGCATTACGCCGGTTGCGGCTGTTATTGAAAGCAACTTTGGTATCGAAAAAGCCATGATGACAACCATACATAGCTATACAGCCAGCCAGCGTTTGCAAGATGCGCCGGCTAAAGACTTGCGTGAAGCTCGCAGTGCAGCCGAAAATATCGTGCCGACTACCACTGGCGCTTCCATTGCAGCAGCCAAAGCATTACCGGCCTTGGCGGGTATTTTTGGTGGCTTGTCGATTCGGGTGCCAACACCCGTGGTTTCGCTCAGCGACTTTGTCATAATCACTAAAAAACACGTTACCGTAGAAGAAGTTAATGAGGCTTTCAAAAAAGCAGCCCAAGAACCTTACTATCAAGGCATATTAGCCGTCAGCGAAGAAGAATTAGTAAGTTCAGACTTCATTGGCAATAGTCACTCAGCGATTGTTGATTTACCGCTAACAGCGGTAATTGACGGCAATATGCTGAAAGTTGTAGCTTGGTACGACAATGAGTGGGGTTATAGCAATCGCCTGGTAGAGATGGTGGCTGAGGCCGGTAAACAACTCCAAAAGTCATGAGCTAAGAGCAATGAGACATGAGATAATGACTATGAATCTTTTTTTCACAACTCACGACTCACAACTCACGACTATATTTTCTGAGGGCAAAGCCTGATGAAAATCTATATTGGGGCTGATCACCGCGGCTTTCAGCTAAAACAAGATTTGGTAACCCGCTTACGTCATAATGAGCATGAAATTATCGATGAAGGTGACCGGCGGCTTGACCCAGCCGATGACTTTCCACGGTACGCTTCTAAGGTTGCGCATGATGTTCGCCAAGATAAAAATGATTCTTCGCGCGGTATTCTATTGTGCGGTAGCGGCCAAGGTGTGGCGATGGCAGCAAATCGACTCAAGGGTGTCAGGGCTTGTGTGGGCTATAGCCGTGAAGCGGTGCAAGCTTCACGAAGCGATGACGACAGCAATGTTTTATGCATACCGGCCGATGATCTGAAAAGCGAGCAGGCTTATGAAATTGTTGAATTGTGGTTACGAACTCCTTTTACGGCGGCTCCCCGCTACATACGCCGTATACGCGAAATGGACGAGATTTAAGACAGAATCTTAAGCGAATGCCTTATAGTATTTAAAAGAATGGCAATTATCGTACCGACAATTACGGCCAGTGATCCTCACGACTACCGTGAGCAAATGGAACGGGTTACACCATTTGCGGCTCGCCTTCATATTGACTTTGCCGATGGTAAATTGGCGCCCACCAAGCTACTTGATTTGTCGCAAGCCTGGCTGCCTGAGGGTAAGACTATAGATTTTCATCTAATGGTTCAAAAACCGTCCGAGTTTATTACGGAAGCACTAAAGCACCAACCTCAACTGATAATAATTCATGCTGAAGCAGAAGACGCCCAAAACGTGCTACTTGACCTATGTGGTGCACCTAACAAGTGTGGCGTGGCGCTATTGCCGCAAACACCTGTCAGTACTATTCACAATTGGCTCGCTAAGATTGATCACGTGCTTATTTTTGGTGGGCATCTAGGTTTTCAGGGTGGTCAAGCTAACCTCGCCTTATTGGATAAAGTTAGCGAGCTCAGACAGCTTAAATCAACATTGGAAATTGGTTGGGATGGTGGGGTCAACGACCAGAACGCTCAGCAAATTATTGAGGCTGGCGTTGATGTACTTAACGTCGGCAGCTTTATTCAACAAGCAGAAGATCCAGCCCACGCCTATGCTAAACTGTTAGCATTAGCGGGATCAAAATATGGTGAAGAAACTATCGCTTAAGCAGTTAGAGCTTAAGGCAAACGATATCCGGGAAGACATTATCCGCATGCTGGAGGAAGCCGGCAGCGGTCATAGTGCCGGTCCACTAGGGCTTGCCGACGTATTTACAGCTCTTTATTTTGATGTGTTGAAGCACGACCCCAAAAAACCAAACTGGCCTGATAGAGACCTCCTATTACTAAGTAATGGTCACTGCGTCCCGGTTTTGTATGCCACTATGGCACACGCTGGCTACTTTGATAAAAAAGAATTAATAAGCTTGCGAAAATTTGGCTCACGCTTGCAGGGGCACCCCGAACGCCTCAAATTACCGGGATTGGAAACTACCAGTGGTCCATTAGGCAGCGGGCTCAGTCAAGCTTGTGGTATGGCGTTGGCTATGCGCATGGACCAACAAACACACCGCTGGATTTATGTGGTTATGGGTGATGGTGAGCAAGATGAAGGGAATGTTTGGGAAGCTGCGATGTTGGCAGGTAAATATAAAATAAACAATATTATTGCCATCACAGACCGCAATAATATTCAGATTGACGGCCCAACCGAAGTAGTGATGCCGTTAGAAGACTTGCGCGGCAAATGGGAAAGTTTTGGCTGGCACGTAATCGAGATTAACGGCAATGATATTGAGGCCGTAATAGACGCCTGTGCAATGGCCCGAGCCATAGTTGAAAAACCTGTCATGCTTATCGCGCATACAGTTCCTGGTAAGGGTGTTGATTTTATGGAGTACGACTTTCATTGGCACGGTAAACCGCCAAACCGCGAAGAAGAATTGAAGGCCCTACATGAATTGCGCACTCTACAGGGCCGAATCGAAAGTGAGCATCAATGAGCGATGTTCACATAATTACAGACGTAGCAGCGCGGGGTCTGGTCGCAGAACCAATGAAAAAGGGTTATAGCCGAGGCCTCGTAGAGGCGGGTCACAAAAACAAACAAGTGGTGGCGGCCTCATCTGACGTGGCCGGTTCTACCGGTACCGATGCTTTTGCCAAAGAATTCCCTGATCGGTTTGTTCAGGTTGGCGTCGCCGAGCAGAATTTGGTAACTGTTGGTTCTGGTATGGCCGCAATGGGTAAGATTCCGTATGTGGCCGCCTATGCAGCTTTTAGCCCGGGTCGTAACTGGGAACAAATTCGCACTACCATTGCGCTTAACAATCGACCCGTGAAGATAATCAGTACCCATGTTGGTTTATCAGATGCACCAGATGGAGCAACTCATCAGATGCTGGAAGATATAGCGCTTATGCGAGTGCTGCCGAATATGACGGTTATAGCACCTTGCGATAGCAAGGAGGCCGAAAAAGCAACCATAGCTCTAGCAAATTACGACAGACCAGCCTATATGCGAATTGCCCGAGATGATACCGTAATAATAACGACTGATAAAACGCCGTTTGAGATTGGCAAGGCCTATGTGTATGAGGCGGGCAATGATGTGACTATAATTGCCACCGGCAGAATGACATACTACGCATTACTAGCGGCCAAGAAACTATATAAAACAGGTATTGATGCTGAGGTTATCCATGTACCAACTATCAAACCGATTGATCAAGCGACAATTCTTAAAAGTGTCCGCAAAACTAGAGCAGTCGTAACCGTTGAAGAAGGTCAAATTGCCGGCGGTCTGGGAGGGTTAATTGCGGAAATGCTAGGTGAAGAACAAGCTTTGCCAATGCGACGTATTGGCCTGCAGGATCGTTTTGGTGAGTCTGGCACGCCTGAACAGCTGTTTGAACATTTTGGCTTGACCGACAAACACATTTTATTGGCGGCACATGAAGTAGTCGGGAGAAAGCAGCATGATTGATATCAAACAAATTCGGGCAAACTGCCAAAAAGCCAGATCAGCTATGGAGCGGGCTCGACATGGTCACTATGCACTTGGCGCCTTCAATCTTGATAATCAGGAAACTTTGAAGGCGGTTGCTCAAGCTGCTGCCAAGAAAAATGCGCCGGTACTAGTTGAAGTTAGTCAGGGAGAAGTTGACGCGCTGGGGCTGGCTAATGTTCGCGACATGGTCGATAACTACAAAGCGGAATACGGGGTCGAAATGTATATCAACCTCGATCATTCACCGTCTGTTAGTGACGCCATAGATGGTATTGCGGCCGGTTTTGAGTTTATTCATATTGATGTAAGCCAGGCCAACCATGAAGCTACCCTAAACGACATTGAAGCCGCTACCATCCAGGTGGTTCAAGCTGCAAAATTGACCGGGGCATTAGTTGAAAGCGAGCCCCACTATTTTGGCGGTAGCTCCAACTTGCATAAAGAAAAGATTGATTTTAACGACATTAAGAAGCACTTCACCAAGCCTGATGAAGCCAAGGATTTTGTCGCCAAAACCGGAATAGATACGTACGCGGCCGCGGTTGGTAATCTCCATGGCCAATATCCCGTACCAAAGGTGCTGGATCTTGAGCTGCTTAAACAAATTCGGCAAAGCTTGGACTGCAATATTAGTTTGCACGGTGGTAGTGGTACCCCAGGTCATTATTTTATGGACGCGGTTAAAATAGGTGTTACCAAGATTAATATTAATTCAGATATGCGGGTGGCATATAGAAAAACCCTTGAACAAGCTCTCAAAGATGAGCCTAATGAATATGCGGTTGTAAAGTTAATGGATAAAGTTGTTGATGCTGTCCAGGCTGTGGTTGAGGCTAAAATAGATACATTTAATGCTAAGAATAAGGCTGTGCTAGACTAAATAATTATGGGTGGGACAAATAATAAAAAACAGTTTGATGTGTTGGCAGTCGGTGATGTCGTTACTGATTGTTTTATCCGATTGTTAGATGATCAAGCAATTGCCAGCAAAGATAAAGACGGCAAATGGTTGACCGTGCCTTTTGGAGTTAAGATACCTTTTGATTACGCTGAGGTTATTGAAGCGGTTGGGAATGCCAGTAATGCTGCAGTTTGTTTCTCTCGCCTTGGCCTCACAAGCGGCTTTGTAACCAATGTTGGTGGTGATCAAGCTGGCCGAGAGATCATTACTAGTCTAGACAAGGATGGGGTTGATACCCGCTTTGTGCGCGTCAATCCAAGCCATAAGAGCAACTATCATTATGTGCTTTGGTATAAAGAAGAGCGCACCATACTTATCAAACATGAAGAGTATAACTACCATTGGCCACACTTCCGTCCGTCTGAGATTCCGGAGTGGATTTACTTCAGTTCAATTAGCAACCATGCTTTGGACATGCACGACGATATTGCCGACTGGCTCGCAAAACATCCGGAAGTTAAGATGGCGTTTCAACCCGGCACCTTCCAGATTGACATGGGTGCAAAGCGCTTGGCCAAGCTTTACAAGCATACCGAAGTATTGATTGTAAACCGCGAAGAAGCAACCGAGATATCTGGAGGTGACCACAGCAATCTTCACCAGTTGCTGGATAAAATACACGATTTAGGGCCAAAAATTGTAGTAATCACTGATGGCCCCGATGGTGCTTATGCAAGTGATGGCGACAGGCGTCTTAAAATGCCTTCCTACCCAGATCCAAAGCTACCGTTTGATCGCACTGGTGCTGGCGATGCATTTTCAGCGACGTTCGTAGCCGCTCTTATGAAGGGCAGTAACATTGAAGGTGCCTTGCAGTGGGGGCCGATCAATTCCATGAGCGTTGTGCAATATGTCGGCGCCCAAAAAGGCCTGCTGACAGAAGAAAAGTTGAGTGATTATCTTGAGAAATCGCCCGACTGGTATCGTCCTAAAGCATTCTAAGACACAAGCTTTACCCCTGAGCATAAGCATGATAACCTGAGTCTAACTATGTCGAGATTACTTGCTGAGTTATTGGGTGCGGCGGAGCCGAGTTTTTCGCAAGTCTTAGGCAAGCTAGAAGAAGCTGGCGGTCGGCCAAGTGCTGATGTACGCTTAACTGCTGATGTTTTACGTCGAACCCAGAGCGCTTTAAGCGAATTAGGACTAGATCCTGCCGATACGACCGCCAAAGAGCTCTACCAGGCATTGATGCTTCGAGTTGAAAAAGACGAAAAACGCT
>CAZSHK010000001.1:34623-39437 GCA_964606965.1 uncultured Candidatus Saccharibacteria bacterium | reverse complement strand
GCCAAAGAGCTCTACCAGGCATTGATGCTTCGAGTTGAAAAAGACGAAAAACGCTTACGCAAGCAGTTGGATTTAAAAGATAATACCTCACTGGATAAGCTTGTGCCAGCCGTCATTAAGTGTTTAGACGCTTTACAGCTCCCACGCAGCGCTTGGGTCATTAAACCCAGTGTAGCCAAACGCCTATTACAGGCTAATCCGCCGCGAGTTCTCATGAAACAACTTGGTTATCGTTCGGTCGATTCGCTGCTAAAGCGAGAAGCCATTTCGGCAATTTTAATGGGCGCTTTACTAAGTGAAGCCACAGCCTGGCGTGAAAGACTTTATAGCAAGTATCGTCAGCTGAAACCAACAGATTGCGAAATGGCCGACGTAAATATAGTTTTACTAAGTAGCGTCAAATGGCAGAAATTTTTCGAAAAACACACTGAACTTAAGCGACGACTAATTATGCCAGTGCCAGAGCTAGGCAGTCTTGTCATACTGCCTCTGGAGGCCACCGTCTTACCAGGAGCTGCCTTGGCGTTGCTATTATCTCTCGTCTACCACATGAATCTAATTCGCAGCTTGAGCTCTCAAGTCAAGCTGCAACAAGTCAAACCGCATTTTGGCCAATTAGCCTTAGATATTTGGCATGGTCGGGCTCGGCCAGTGGCATATATGGCCGAGCAGCCTATCTACTGGTCAACGGTTAACAGGCATTTTGCAACCCGTCCCACGGATCACTACCCGTCTTCATTTGATCCACATGTTCAGCCGGATGACTTACACCAGCACACACCAGAAGAAGTGCTTGTGGTCGTTGATCCAGGGCTTAGTTTTTGGCACACAGCTAGTCACGCCGGCATGAGCCAAGGGCATCAGGTGGTGTCCTTGCATCCACTTGATGCGGCCATTAATTATTGTAATCAGCTAGAGTTTGAAAATAGATCGCTCGGATATATACAAGAAGCATTGAGCCAAGAACTTCTCTTGCGCTATTTGCGAGAGCCACACATACATGAAAATATTCTCTACCAAATCGAAACCCAGCCAACAGTACCTTCGACAGGATTAGGCTAATGACTGATAAACATAAAAAAAAGCTTCAATACTCAATTTGTATTTCTGGGGCAGCCGCCGGTAGAACCGTCTTGTCGTCTAGTCAGCTGGCAGAAGATCTCGGGGCCGCTATTGCCAGAAGCGGTCACATTTTAACAACAGGGGCTACAGTAGGACTGCCATATTATGCCGCCAGCGGTGCAAAAAAAGCCGGCGGCACAAGTATAGGCTTTTCACCAGCCAGTAGTCTGCGCGAGCATTTACGTAAATATCATCTTCCGTACGAGTGTTTCGATTTTATAAACTTCACCGGTATGAACTACGTCGGGCGTGACCTATATCTTGTTCAGTCCAGTGATGCTGTGATTACGGTAGGCGGTCGATTTGGCAGTCTGCACGAATTTACTACTGCTCTAGAAGCTGGCAAACCCTGCGGTGTCCTTATTGGCAGTGGCGGTACTGCGGACGTCATTCCGGCCTTACTCAACACTTTAGATCCCTCTCTCGGCAACCTGGTTGTGTATGATGATAATCCAGAGCGACTGGTGCAGCAAATAGTTAAGATTATTGATAAAGAGTATACCGATATTCGTGAACAACTAGCAGAACGGGACGATCATTGGTTCTTGGAGAAACCCAAACTACCCCGCGCCGGCTGATACAATTGGTAGGTGACTAAATTTAGACTAAATGCGGAGTTTAAGCCGACTGGTGATCAGCCGTCGGCAATTGCGGCTTTGGTTGACGGACTTAATAAAGGTGACAAAGAGCAGGTTTTGCTGGGCGTCACTGGTTCCGGCAAGACTTTTACTATGGCCAATGTGGTGCAGAGTATTCAGAAACCAACCCTGGTGTTGAGCCACAACAAAACGCTAGCAGCCCAGTTATACAATGAGTTCAAGAGCTTTTTTCCGGACAATGCTGTTCATTACTTCGTCAGCTACTTCGACTATTACCAGCCAGAGGCCTATATTCCACGTAGTGACACCTATATTGAGAAAGATTCACAAATTAATGAAGAAATTGATCGATTGCGCCATGCTGCCACTGATGCGCTACTTTCCCGCCGCGATGTTCTGATTGTTGCCAGCGTCAGTTGCATATATGGTATTGGTTCAGTCGAAGATTATGGCGGCATGTCGGAAATCGTCAAAAAAGGCGAGCGCAAAGTCCGGGATAAGTTATTACGGCATTTAACCGACATTCAGTATCAGCGTAATGACATAGATTTTCATCGCAGCACTTTTAGGGTCCGTGGTGATGTAGTTGACGTCTATCCCTCGGGCGAAGAGATGGCCTATAGAATTGAGTTTTTTGGGGATGAAGTAGAGCGCATTACTAAAATTGATCCATTGACCGGTGAAATTTTAGACACGCTGGAAACGCTGCGTATTTTCCCGGGTAGCCATTACGTGACACCAGAGGCGAAACTTAAAGTAGCCTTGGGCAAAATACAAGACGAACTGCAGGAACGCTTGGCTTTTTTCAATAAAAATGGCTTGTTGCTAGAAGCGCAGCGGTTGCAGCAACGCACCCAGTTTGATTTAGAAATGCTTGAAGAAACTGGTTTTGTGAAAGGTATTGAGAATTACAGTCGTTATCTAACTAACCGCGAGCCTGGTGAGCAGCCTGCGACGCTTCTGGATTATTTTCCAGACGATTTCATGATGTTTATTGATGAATCGCATATGACAATGCCGCAAATCCGCGGAATGTATAACGGCGACCGCGCTCGCAAAGAAGTTCTGGTGGAACACGGTTTTCGTTTGCCTAGCGCTTTGGATAACCGGCCGCTGACATTTACTGAATTTGAGCGCCATGTAAATAAGGTTGTTTATGTAAGTGCTACCCCGGCGGAATACGAACTATCGCGCAGCCCTAAGCCTATCTCACAGGTTATTAGGCCGACTGGCCTGCTTGATCCTAGAATTGAAGTAAGACCGATAGAGGGGCAAATAGATGACCTCATTAGCGAAATAAAGGCAACGGTTGATAAGCGCCAGCGGGTGCTGGTAACAACGCTAACTAAGCGCATGAGCGAAGATCTAACAGAATACCTTAAAGAACTAGACATAAAAGTTACCTATCTGCATAGCGATATAGAAACACTAGAGCGAACTGATATTTTACGCGATCTACGATTAGGTACCTATGACGTGGTAGTGGGCATAAACTTATTGCGGGAAGGTTTGGATTTACCAGAAGTTAGCTTAGTAGCCATCCTAGACGCTGATAAAGAAGGCTTTTTAAGAAGTGAGCAGGCTTTAATTCAGACCGTAGGCCGCGCGGCTCGGCATGTTGAAGGTCGTGTAGTTATGTACGCCGACCATATAACTGGCAGTATGCAGCGTACAATTGATGAGACTAATCGGCGACGCAAGATACAAGAAGCTTATAACATCGAGCACAAAATCACACCGACTGGAATTTCCAAATCAATCGAAAAAGGCATGCGGCCAGATTTGCCCGAGGAAGCTAAAAAAGCCATGCTAGATCTAAAGAAAATTCCGAAAGACGAATATCAACATCTCATTCGTGATCTGTCGGCTCAAATGGATATGGCCGCCGCCAATCTTGAATTTGAAAAAGCCGCCGAGCTACGCGACATTATTACTGACATAAAGAGCAAGCTTTAAGCAACTTTAGTCTTGGGCCAGAGAATGCCGGCTTCACGCAAAGAACGGACAGTTTTATCGGTGGCCTCTTCAGCATTTAGCGCCATGGCGTGTCCTTGGCCACGTATGGGTAGGAACAGGAGATTTGGAAAACGTCTTGCAAATCCTTTCCACATAGGATGTTCGCCTACCGGGTCTTTGTCCCCACTTATGACTACTGTTGGGTAATGCTCCAAGACCCTGGCGATTCTTTGCTTTTCAACGCCTTTACCTAAGTCAACCATTTGCCAAAAGAGGGCTGGAGCATCACCCAAGCCAGGAGCTGATTCATGCATAACTTCAAGATTATGCTCCCTTTCTTCAGGGGTTTCGCGAAAAGCAACCTCCCTAATACCATCTACAAACAGTGAGGGACCAAATTTAATGCCCATATCCAACCACACGCGGTTTCGGGGAACTAAAGCTGGCGCATAATAAGCTACGCCAGCTATTTCGACAGGTTCCCCATTATCCATATTAAAGTTGCACAATTCGTTTGTGACTACTGTACTCATCGATGTAGCGGTTATTATTGCTGGCTGATTGCCGCAGAGGGCGCCTATTAATGCTAAGCGTTGGCCGGCCATTTTTCTGATTCGTGCTTGAGTGGCTGCCGCAGTGAAATTGAGCCGATCGACAATATCGCCGATTCCATTGGTCGCAATACTAACTACCCGGACGCCTGGCAAGCGGCTAACGTAACCGTCGTGGTAGGCCTTGCCAGTGCCTTTCTCGGTCTTCTCGGTAAAGCCGCGCAAATCAAAAAGAGTATAACGGCTATGTACTCCAATAGGCTCTGTGATATTAAGGGAATGAGTATACGTGTCCTCGCCCTCTACTGTAACTCTTGCAAGATAGTGTTCGTGAGTGGGGTTGCTGTCCTCTTGTCGTTCTGCTTCCAGTGATATGTCGTGGCCAACTAGAGATACCTTACCCAGTTCATAGGACGTGTGGGCTTTAATTCTTTCACCGAATAGCTGGAATTCTTTGCCCAGCAAGGTAACCATATCCGCTTGGTATGAGCTTGGCAAACTGGCTTCAGGGGTATCCACTTTATTTGACATACTACCTATTGTATTGCTTATCCTTATCCTATTCCTAGCTTTTTTGTTTGTAAAG
>CAZSHK010000001.1:29851-34523 GCA_964606965.1 uncultured Candidatus Saccharibacteria bacterium | reverse complement strand
CAAATGGCGGATTTGAAGCGCGCGGATATCTTAAAGTTGGCACGACTGGCTCGTTTGCATTTGAGCGATGAAGAAGTCGAACAGTTCCGTCATGAAATCAGCGCCATACTTGGCTACGTTGAGCAGTTACAGAAAGCTGACACAAAAGGTATAGAACCCACCTATCAGGTTACTGGCCTTAAGAACGTCACTAG
Organism: uncultured Candidatus Saccharibacteria bacterium; assembly: GCA_964606965.1. Classification (GTDB taxonomy): domain Bacteria; phylum Patescibacteriota; class Saccharimonadia; order Saccharimonadales; family CAYVSP01; genus CAZSHK01. The sequence continues at coordinate 34,329 of CAZSHK010000001.1, read as the reverse complement.
ACCCGATGAAGTCAAAGACTATGGCGCGAGCCCTGCTGAACTACTGAAAAATGCCCCAGCGACAGAAAAGGGCCATATAAAAGTTAAGAGAATACTTACGTGAGCCCTTCGACTACGCTCAAGGTAAGTCAGTGGCCTTCAGTTGCTGATATTGCAAATAAAGTACGTTCTGGTGATTTAAGAGCGACTGATCTAGTAGCTAAAGCGCTCAAAACTATCGAGTCCAAAAGGGAATATAACGCGGTTCTGCAAACTGTGGAAAAAAGGGCCCAGGAACGTGCCGAACAGGTTGACGCAGCTATTGCTAATGGGGATAAGGTTGGCCGACTGGCAGGTGTGCCTTTCATTGCCAAGGATAATTTCCTTACTTTCGGCAGCGAAACCACAGCTGCCAGCAATATCTTGAAAGGTTTTGAAGCACCTTATCAAGCAACGGCGATAGAAAGGCTTGAGGCTGAGGGTGCTATTTGCGTAGCCAAAGCCAATCTTGATGCATTTGGGCATGGCGGCAGCACTGAAAATAGTGACTTTATGATTACACGTAATCCTAACGACAAAAATCGTGTGTCCGGTGGTTCATCAGGTGGATCTGCTGCCGGAGTTATGCTTGATATGGTGCCATTTGCCGTAGGAACCGACACAGGGGGATCGATTCGACAGCCAGCTAGTTTCAGTGGTGCAGTTGGCTATAAACCAACGTATGGTTTGGTCTCACGCAGCGGGGTAATTGCCATGGCGAGTAGCACAGACGTGATTGGTCCGCTGACACGGACAGTGGAAGACGCGGCATTGGTGTTGGACATTATGGCCGGCAGAGACGAGCTTGATAGTACGACAATTGAGCGAGATAAAAACTCATACGAAATACGAAATACGAAATACCAAATGCGAAATGCCAAAATTGGCGTCATCAAAGAATATATGGGCGAGGGACTAGACAAAGGCGTTAAGCAGCAATTAAATGAAGTAATTGTTAAGCTAAAAAAAGCCGGTGCTCAAGTTGACGAAGTTAGTATACCTTCATTGCCATTGTCGTTAGCTAGTTATTACATAGTCATGCCAGCCGAAGTCAGTAGCAATTTGAGCCGTTACGACGGCCAGCGCTATGGCTACAGCCACTCCGAGGCAAAATCATTAGAGGAGAGCTATAACTGGTCGCGCAACGAGGGCTTTGGCAAAGAGGCAAAGCGACGCATTATGATAGGCACGTATGTCTTAAGCAGCGGCTATTACGACGCCTACTATAAAAAGGCTCAAACGGTGCGCACAAAATTAATAAAAGAATTCCAAGCCGCATTTAAACGTTTCGATTTTCTTGTAGGTCCGGTAGCACCTACCACAGCCTATAAAGTGGGCGAAAACACTAATAATCCGCTTCAAATGTATTTACAAGACATAATGACGGTAGCTGCTAGCCTAGTCGGAATTCCTGCTGTCAGTTTACCGGCAGGACTGCATAATGGCTTACCGGTTGGTGTCCAGCTAATGGCAGCTCAGCATAAAGACGCTGTTCTGTTGGCTTTAGCGCACGCCACTGAGGAGTTACTGAAATGAGTATGACTATTTTGGCGGTTATAGTGGGTGGAACTCTGGTATTGTTAGTCGCGCTTTTTTTATTACATAAGCGTGTACCACGGAAGCCTAAGCAAAGATTCTATGTCGCCCAGTGGTTGGAATTGCAGGCTTATTGCAAGACTAAAGCAACTTGGCCCCAAGCCATCATAGAGGCTGATAAGTTATTAGATAAAGGTCTAAAAAGACGACGTTTTAGTGGCCGCAGTATGGGTGAGCGTTTGGTGTCAGCACAGCGATCGCTAAGTGATAACGATGCTACCTGGTTTGCACATAACTTGCGCAAAAAAATTACTAACAACCCCAATCTTAAACTGCGTGAAAGCGACGTCAAAAACGCCCTAATTGGTTTTCGTCAGGCACTACGAGATATCGGCGCGCTACCCGATGAAAAGAGTCAGGAGTCGTAAGCCATGTCTGTAACTAAAACTAAATATATTCCGTCTATTGGTATTGAGTGCCACGTGCAATTAAAGACTAAAACCAAACTCTTTTCAGCAGTAGCTAACGATGCCCGCGAAGCGGCAGCTAATACGCTCATTAGCCATATTGACCTAGGCATGCCTGGTGCTTTACCCGTTCTTAATGAGCAAGCGGTCCATTATGCGTTGCGTATGGCTTACGCTTTTAATGTTGAGCCTCAAAAACATAGCATTTTTGAGCGTAAACACTATTTTTACCCAGATCTGCCCAAAGGCTACCAAATTACGCAGTTAACACAGCCAATTATTCAGGGCGGATATGTTGAACTTGAAAATGGTACTAAAGTACATCTCAACAGGGTTCAAATAGAAGAAGATGCAGGCAAAAACATTCACCCCACCGGGGCTGACTATAGCTTGGTTGATCTCAACCGGGCTGGGACACCGCTACTAGAAATCGTATCTGAACCCGACATGCATACGGCAGCTGAAGCCAAGGCCTATGCTCGAGAACTTTACCTACTGGTTCGGTACGCTGATGTATCAGATGCGGATCTTTTTCATGGCAATATGCGCTTTGACGTAAATGTTTCATTGAGCTCTAAAGACGGTGTGCTTGGCATCCGAACTGAAACAAAAAATATCAACTCATTTCGCAGTGTCGAAAAGGCGGTTGAATATGAAATTAAGCGCCAAACTGAAGAGCTAGAGAGAGGGAATGCTATTACGCAGGAAACGCGCGGTTGGGACGATGCTAAACAAAAAACACTTAGCCAACGTGGTAAAGAAGAGGCTCACGACTATCGTTATATGCCAGAACCGGATATTCCACCACTTCAAATTGACGCAGAAATGGCTAATAGAGCCAAACAAGAACTACCAATCATGCCTTCGGAATGGCGTCGCCGACTCGAGGGGTTAAATTTAGATAAAAGTCAGATTGAAACACTCTTAGACGCACAAGTAGAGAATGAAGGCACAGAATACTTAGGATTTATTGAGGAGCATTTGAACAATAAGGAGAATAAAAAAGCCAAAGCCTTTGCTAATTGGTTCGTCAATATCGAGATTCCGGCTAAGAGTAAGGATCTAAGTTCGGAGGAAAGAAGCAGACTCTATAACGAACTTTATAGTTTGTTTGAGCAAGGCAAATTAGGCTCAACTAACCTAAAGCTACTACTCCAGACTGTACTTCAAGCTGGTGCAGTTCCGGGAAATCTGGCTAAATTTGCTCAAGATGAGGGCTATATTCAGGTCTCTGATGAGTCGACCATCAAAGAGATAGTAAAAACAGTCTTAGCGTCTAACCCTCAAGCTGCCGCAGACGTCAGCAAAGGTGAAGTGAAGGCAATTGGCTTTTTGGTTGGTCAAGTTATGAAAGCCAGCCAAGGTAAAGCTAACCCGGAATTGGCTCAGAAATTGATAAAACAACAACTTGCTGTAGAATAAAAATATGGATGCAGAGACTATTCTAGTTATTATTCTGTCCGTCACCCTTGCCGTTTTCTTGGTCTTGGGTATCGTAGCCTTAATTAAACTCATTGATATTTTAAATAGTCTAAAAAGAATTACAGCCAAGGCCGAAAAGTTTGCCGAAGGAGCCGAAAACTTGGGCGAATTTTTTAAAGACGCCACTGGCAAATTGGCTATCGGCAAACTAGTACATAACATTGCTCATTTCGTAAAACGCAGTAAAGGGGAGAAGTAATTATGGCAAAGAACGGTAAAAAATGGGCAGTAGCAGCTGTGGTAGCTGGTGCGGCTGGTTACGTGGCTGGCCTACTAACGGCTCCCAAAAGTGGTAAAGAAACACGCAAGGACATTAAGGATGCAGCCGGTAAAGCCAAAGCTGAAGCTGAGCGTGTTCTCAAAGAGTTGCATAGCGATCTTGACGCCTTAATCATCAAAGTCAAACAGCAGGCCAAGAATTTAAGCGAAAAAGGTCAGCAAGAACTAGTTAAAGCAATTGAGAAGGCCAGTTTAGCCAAAGAAAAGGCCCGCGGTGTTCTTTCGGCATTGCATGAAGGGGACGTGGCTGATGATAAAGATCTGCAAAACGCCATTCAGGACGTAAAAAGTTCTATAGACAACCTCAAAAAATACCTGAAGAAGAATGGCGAAGTCTCATAAGCCAGAGCCAGCCGAGCTTGGCAAAATGTTGGTGAATATTTACGAGACAGGCTACCTTGATAAAAATCAGGCCTACAAACAAAGCTTTATAAAAGGTGCCATTGCGGGCTTTGGTGGTGTTCTGGGAGCCACAATATTAGTTGCTCTTTTGTTGTGGGTTTTATCTCTGTTTCACCGTGTGCCTTTTGTAGAGGACATTAGTAAAACCATTAAAAAATCATCACAAACCCAACAAGAATCTGAATAAAAGAGTTAATAGTACCAGCCAATCATGTGCTCGGTATATAATAAGGTCACGTTATGACGGGGGAGCAAAGCAGAAAGTCTACTAAGCATGCTGAGGTGTTGCGTGCT
>CAZSHK010000001.1:21650-29751 GCA_964606965.1 uncultured Candidatus Saccharibacteria bacterium | reverse complement strand
AGTCTATTAGATGGCCTAACCAAGCTGCCTGATCTAATTGAGCAGGTACATCGGCTAGGCATGACCAGTGTCGCGGTTACGGATCACGGTACCTTATCAGGACTCATTGAGTTTTATAAAGAAGCCAAAGCCAAAGATATAAAGCCGATTCTAGGTATGGAAGCGTATGTGGCTGCTCGTGGCCTAGGCGATAAAGACCCAGCTAAAGATAAAGCTAACTTTCACCTCATTCTTTTAGCCATGAATAACACAGGTTACCAGAATTTAATGCAGCTAAGTACCACTGCTAATCTAGAGGGCTTTTACTATAAGCCGCGGATTGACCATGATTTATTGGAAAAATATAACGACGGGCTGATAGTGCTAAGCGGTTGCATTGGTAGTGAAGTTAGCGATGCTTTAAGACAGGGGCAATACAAAACTGCCAAGACGGCGGCTAGCTGGTACAAAAAAGTTTTTGGTGATCGGTATTACCTAGAAGTGCAAGATCATGGACATCCAGAACACGCCACAATGTGGGAAGAGCAACGCCTGGTCAATGAGCAACTCTTTAAGCTAAGCAAAGAACTAAAAATTCCTTGCGTAATAACTGGCGATGCACATTATTTAAGACACGCCGACCAAGACGCCCATGAAATATTGTTATGCGTACAAACCGGCTCATATTTAAATGATGAAAAGCGTATGAGCCTTAAGGAGCTCGAGTTACACTTAGCTGACCCTAAACAAATTATTAAACGCTGGGGGAAAACGCATCCTGAAGCCATAGCCAACACTAGAGTTATTGCTGAGCGGTGCGATGTCACAATCGAACTCGGTAGCATACTAAGATCGAGTTTTCCGGTGCCAGCTAAGGAAACCCAGCAAACTTATTTACATAAGTTGGTTTACCAAGGCCTAGCACGGCGCTTTGCTGGTCAGAGCGAATCAGATGCCAGTAAGCTCACTGTAGAAGCCGCCAGGCAGCTATTATCCAAAGATGTCAACGAAAGGGCTGAATACGAACTAACCATAATTGATAGAATGGGTTTTGAGGGCTACTTCTTAATTGTCCAGGATTTTATTAACTGGGGTAAAGATCGTGGAATAATCTTTGGACCGGGTCGCGGTAGTGGTGCAGCTTCTATAGTTGCTTACGGACTGCGTATTACTGAAATAGAGCCTTTAGAGTATGGTCTTCTGTTTGAACGTTTTTTGAATCCTGATCGAGTGTCGATGCCGGACTTCGATATTGATATTCAAGACACCCGTCGTGATGAAGTTATTCAATATTGTATTGAGAAGTACGGCAGTGAACGAGTAGCCAATATAGTTACCTTCGGACGCATGGCGGCCCGTAACGCGGTACGCGATGTGGCCCGCGTCTTGCAGGTTCCTTATGCTGAGGCCGACCGTTTAGCTAAAATGCTGCCACAGCCCGTTCAGGGGCGCCACATACCCCTCAGACAGTCGCTCAAGGATGATGCTCCACTGAAGGCGGAGTATCACAGCAACGAAACAGCTAAGCAGGTTTTTGATTTGGCTATACAGTTGGAGGGAACTATTCGCAGTCACGGTGTACACGCGGCGGGGGTGGTGATTGCGCCGGAAAACATCGTCAAGTATGTGCCGCTGGAAATGGCTCAAAAAGGTGTTATCGCAACCCAGTATGCCATGGGACCAATTGATGAACTTGGTCTTCTAAAAATAGATTTTCTAGGACTATCTAACCTAACCATTATTAATAATGCACTGCGTATCATTCGTAAGGTTTATAAAACTGACATTGAACTAGAAGCTATTCCGAAAGATGACGCCAAAACGTACGAGCTCTTTCAAAATGGTGACACAACTGGTGTATTCCAGTTTGAGTCAGCTGGTATGAAGCGTTATTTGAAGCAGCTTAAGCCAACTCAGTTCGATGACCTAATTGCTATGAACGCACTTTATCGCCCGGGGCCAATGCAAGAAATTCCTCGTTTCATTGAAGGGAAGAATAACGCCGCCTCCGTTCATTATCTGCATAACTCATTAGAGCCGGTCTTACATGACACTTACGGTGTTATGGTTTATCAGGAACAAATTATTAAGCTACTCCAGCTAGTTGCTGGTTATTCACCCGGTGAAGCTGACTTGGTGCGCAAAGCGATTGGTAAAAAGAAGCGTGATATTATGCGCGCTGAAGAGCCGAAATTTATCGAAGGTTGCATACGTCAAGGCTTAACTGCTGCTCAAGCAGCTAAACTCTGGGCCCAAATCCAGCCGTTTGCTGACTATTCTTTCAATAAGGCTCATGCTACCTGTTATGCCCAGATTGCTTTCTGGACGGCCTATCTAAAGGCCCATTACCCGGATGCCTTCATGGCCGCGCTTATGACTAGTGACTTTGATAATACCGATCGTTTGGCAATTGAAATTAATGAATGTAAACACATGGGACTTCAGGTTTTGCAGCCAGATGTTAACGAGTCGTTTGTAGAATTTGCCGTGGTACCGGGTAAGAATCAAATACGTTTTGGAATGAATGCTATTAAAAATGTTGGGACTGGTGCAGTTGAAGAAATTCTGCGAGCCAGAGCTATAGATAATGGCTTTAACAGCTTAGAAGACTTTTTCGGAAAAGTTAGTGTGCGCGTTGTAAATCGAAAAACTGTGGAAAGTCTTATCAAATCCGGCGCGTTTGATAGCTTTGCTTCCCGCAGCACACTGCTCGAGAACCTGGACACAATTTTGGCTTTTGCCAGTCGGCTGCAAAAGGCCAAAGTAGAAGGTCAAACTGATTTATTCGGAGAAGACGCACCGCAAATATTACTTGCCAAGCTAACATTGGCTGAAACAGTGGAACAAAATTCAGCCGAATTATTGCGTTGGGAAAGAGAATTGCTGGGTATTTATTTGTCAAAACACCCACTTGATGACTTTGAGGTACTGCTATCGGAACAGACCGTGCCCTTAAACCAGCTGACTACAGACCATGAAGGCAAACGTGTAACAATTGGCGGCTCGGTGTCCGATGTACGTGAAATTATGACAAAAAGTGGTAAAAAAATGGCCTTCGTTAAAATAGTTGATAAGTTTGGCGAACTTGAGCTGGTGCTATTCCCTTCGGTCTACAAGCCAGATATCTGGCAACGGGACGGTATTGTTATAGCTAAAGGCAAAATTTCAACCCGCGATCGTAATGGCACTACACTTTCTGAGGTCAAAGTTTTGGTTGACGAAGCTCGGCTGCTAGATCCGGATGAAGCGTCGCAGTATAAAGTTACCGGAAAAAAGAAAAATATTCCTAAAATTACGAATCCCAAAGATACCACGGTAGAAGCAAATCAAATTCGTTCGGAGATACCCCAGCGAGTTTATTTAAGGCTAGCCAGTGGCGAGGATCAAGAGCTATTACTTTCACTGAAACGTACCATAGATGGCTATCAGGGCGATACCGAGGTGGTTCTTGTGCTGGGCGAAGACGCAAGTAAACAAATCATCAAACTACCAATGCGCATTAGCAAAGAGGCTACTGTGTTGACTGAATTGAAGACATTATTGGGCGAGCCAAACGTAAAACTGCACTAAGAATCTCAACACCGCGCCAGCCTGCCGTCCAGCTTAACTGGCCGCACCGCTGGCGCTCTTGGCGCATTACTACGTCACGAACTCCAGTACTCATTCACCGTATTACTCATACGCCTTATTCCGTGCTTCGCTTCTTCCTTGTACTGCATCCAAGCGTGAGAATCTTAAACCAGTTTTTGTATGTGCATAAGTTTAGCGGATGGTGCCGCTGGATTGAAGCAGCATAACGCATAAACCTATGAAGCTTAGGATAGTGATATCAAATAGCGGATGGTGCAATGCAAAGCGTTCCCCTTTTAACCAGATACGCCTCAGTGCCAGACTATGCTTAATAAGCAATATGCCGAGCCCAAATAGGGCACTGATAACAATTAATAAATTGATACCCGGGATGCGACCGCTAGACAATAACTGCGAGACAGCAATGGTCCTTGACGCTGGCTCAACATTGTTGTTGGCGACACCAAGGGTGTGCACGTTATTTGTAAATGTAGTATTCAGACTAATGCCTGGTGCGCTAGATGCTGCGAAAGCAGTGCCAGGTAAGCCGTATTCGGCGACAATGACTGTCTCTGGTCCCTTACCTTGGTAGTCGGCCACATTGGCAAAACCAAAACCTACATCTTGAAATGCGCCGTCGAGCAGGTTTTCTCGGTGAGTCGGGCTGTTCATCCAGCCAGTTATGGCGTCTGTGCTATTAATAAAGCCATAAGCTAAATTCTCACCAGCTTTTTGATAGCTGTAGCCAGCTTTCTCGAAGAAAATCCATGGCGGACTGCCATCTGGCGTATTATGTGCCCAATAATTTCTTGCGGCCATATCATTAGCCTTGGCTTGGGCCGCCGCCGATAGCTTGTTGTTAAGTTGCAGACTCATCTTGTGATTGCTAAGACGTTGCTGGTTGGTGGCATCTAAAAGTGATTGTGATGAAATATTGGTGGCATATGACAAAACACCGCTGCCAACCTTATGCATACCAACGCTCAAAGCTAGCATGGCACTAATAATTAGGGCCAAAGGCATATAAGGCCAGTATGTTTTTAAGAACTGGTTGGTCTGCTTCTGGTGGTGACCGTAGCGCTTCTTATGTGTTTGTTTTTTTGCCATAACGCTAACACTTTAAACTATACCATAAATCTGAGATAAAAGAGCGCCATAGCAGCGGCTTGAACGACGTTAAAAGATTCCTTTTTGCCAAGCATCGGTATCTCTATTAACTCGTCTGTCATACTAAGTACCATTTCTTCTATACCTTCTACCTCACGCCCAACAACTAGCGCCATATCTTTAGAGCTGGTAAATTTGGTAAGGTTGGTCGCATGGTTGGATTGCTCGAGGGCAACAACTTGATATCCCAAAATTTTCAATGCCAGAAGAGTATAACGAATATCCTGAATATAGTGCCATTTCTGGGAATTTTCGGCGCCAAGAGCGGTCTTATGAATTTGCCGATCCAGTTTTTTGGCTATATGCGGCAAGCGCCGGTCGTGCGGCTGTGAAGGGTAGGGCGTATAGCCAGTCAGTAATACGCTGTCCAGTCCTAAACCATCTGATGTGCGCAGTAGCGAACCCACATTGTGACTGCTGCGTAAATTATGCGCTACCAAAACCAAACTTTGCATAGTTAAATCCTAAATCAGAAAACCGAAATCTGAAACAAATTAGAAAAATTGTAGAGCATGTTTCATTTTTCGAGCTTCGAATTTATACCGCTCACGGTTATAATGTGGTTCATGTCTCAAAACGCTCGTTTGGATGAGGAAAAGGCTACGCAACGGCGAGCCGATCTTCTGGGTCTTCCTTACTATGATACTTTCCAGCCGGGAGATATTGCTCTTTATAAAGATTTAATGCCGGTTGCCGATCTATATTCGCTGCGTCTTATTCCATTGCAAGCTGATGAAAGCCATATAACATTTGGAATCACCAATAACACGTCGCAAGCCACTATGAGTGACCTTCGACAACGCTTTGGGGACCAGCAAATTACCTATGCACTTATTTCCGATACCGGCTATCACGAGTACATGAAGCTATACGATCCACCCAAAAAAGTGGTGTATCAAGATATAAGCGTTGCCTCATTCAAGCAAGCAGAAGGGTTAGAGAATGTTTCTGCTACCTTAGCCCAGGTGAGGGCAGATGATTTATTGGCCTATTTAGTTAAGCAGGCTTACCAGCTTAAAGCTTCCGATATACATTTAGAAAATCAGGAACAACAGGTGCGCGTGCGCCTGCGTGTGGACGGCGTTTTGCACCCTATCGCTCAACTGAGTCATGACAAATATCGCCAGCTTCTGTCCTCTGTGGCGATTGCCGCAAATGTGTCAACAGGGGCTCCACAGCCACAGACAGGACATATTAACAAGGAGTACACTCTAGCGACGGGCGAAAAAGTTACTGTGAACTTACGCGTCGAAACCGTGCCGGCAGCATTCGGCCAAGACGTCGTCATGCGATTATTTACACTGCACATGGAATTACTAAAACTGGATAATCTTGGCCTAAACAAGTCTGAGCGGGCTGTCGTGGACGAAGTCATCAAGCACCCGACCGGCATGGTATTGATGGTCGGGCCGACTGGTTCGGGTAAAACCACGACCATGTACTCGCTGATTAACACGCTCAATAGCCCGGAGCGAAAAATTGTTACTCTGGAAGACCCAATTGAATACTTCATGCCCGGGGTTGTACAGATACCGGTCAATGGTGATGATGACAAAACGGGATTTGCCGAAAAACTGCGGGCGGTGCTTCGGCTGGACCCCGATGTTGTTATGATTGGCGAGATTCGTGACCAAGATACAGCCCGCACGGCTTTGCAGGCCGCGCTAACAGGACATTTAGTCATGAGTACCTTCCATGCCTACTCGGCAGCAGCAGCGCTTACACGCATGCTTGATTCGGTTGGCATAAATCCGTTGTTTGCTTCAGCAATGCATCTCATTATGGCGCAGCGTCTAGTACGGCGTCTGGACGACAAAACCAAGCAACCTTACCAACTGGATGACGCGCTTATTAGGGAGTTGCAGCCAATTGTTGATGGTTTGCCAAAGGATGTTGAAAAACCCGATCTTAAAAAGGTTACTTTATACCGCTCAGGTCAGTCGGCCGAAAACCCGTTTGGCTATCGTGGGCAAATGGCCCTGCGTGAACAGCTGCGTATTACGCCAGGCGTCCAGGAGATACTAAGACTAGCGCCCAACCTTATAACCACAGAGCTGATTCAGCAAAAAGCTGTCGAAGATGGAATGCTGACAATGCAGCAAGATGGGCTATTAAAAGCAATCGAGGGGCTAACGAGTTTAGAAGAAGTCTACCGGGTGGTGGGTTAGATAAAACTCTTAAAGTGCTATTTCTGTACTTGTGGTTCAGGCGCCAAAGCATTCAGAGCTGTAGTAAATGCGGCCGCTCTAATAAATTCAATGCTTTCTTCCATAGAACTCAATGTGGCTTCGACATGATCTAGCTCGGTCTCGGCCTGCTCAGTAGATCTAGCAGCTAGCGAAGGACTAAGTAATCCATTAATCCCGCAGGTTGATTCCTCATGTGTCCACCTGCCATAAAGAGGATAGTCGTCAATTCCATTGCCGAGCACGGTTTCGTCGGATGTTGGCACCCCTAGAGTATTTTTAAACGCAACCCCAAATTTCACTATCGCATCCCGGTCATGAGCTGTCTCGGTGGTAGAAGCACGATCACCACTGCGGTCGTCATTCGAAACTTGTATTTGCCCGACAATGAAGAAAATACCTACCCTTATATCAGCTCGCTGTTCTAATACGATGACGCGCGAACGATTTGGCGATCTTAGGCCAGACAGACCTCTAATTTCGGTAACTGCTTCACTGGCTTTAGCGCCTAAATTAGCCTTTTGAGAAATCAATACACAACGCTTCTTCTCAAGCGCCAAAGCCTCTGATCGCTTCGTAATAACAGGATCTATTAGTTTATCCGGTAATTGGTCGGGTCTCATTTATGAACTCCAGTATTGAGGATATTTATACTATCACTTTATAACTTTGGCAATAGCTGGAACGAGACGTTTTTCTAAGACGCTGGGAACTATACAATCTGCTGTAGGTTTTTTAACGAGGCTGGCAATGGCTTCAGCGGCGGCAATTTTATGTTTATCTGTAATCATGCGTACTTTATTATCAAGCGCACCCCTAAATACACCGGGAAAGGCGAGGGCGTTATTAATCTGATTAGGAAAATCACTTCGACCGGTTGCTACAATTGCTGCCCCGGCTTTTTTGGCCTCGTTTGGCATTATTTCTGGCACGGGGTTGGCCATGGCAAAAATAATCGGGTCTGGAGCCATGCTGGCGACCATTGCTGCACTCAATAGACCAGCTTGCGAAACGCCAATGAAAATATCTGCGCCTTTCATGGCGTCTGCCAATGAACCACTGATATTCTTGGGATTCGTAAACTTTAGTAGTTTCTTTTTTTCGTCGTTCAGGTCAGTCCGGCCACGGCTGACGATGCCACTTCTGTCTACCATGATAATTTCCGCTTTTGAATATAGGTGGACCAACTTCATGACAGC
>CAZSHK010000001.1:0-21550 GCA_964606965.1 uncultured Candidatus Saccharibacteria bacterium | reverse complement strand
TGTCTACCATGATAATTTCCGCTTTTGAATATAGGTGGACCAACTTCATGACAGCCGTTCCGGCGGCACCGGCGCCGACACATACGATTCGGCAATCGGATAATTTACGACCAGTAACTTTCATAGCGTTAATCAGGCCGGCTAGCACAACAATAGCGGTACCGTGTTGGTCATCGTGCATAACCGGGATTTGTAAGGCCGCTTTAACGCGGTCCTCTACTTCAAAACATATTGGAGCGGCAATATCTTCTAGATTAATGCCACCAAAACTGGGTGCAACCGCCAGAACGGCAGCAACAATCTCATCAGCCGTATGAACATCAAGCACAATTGGCACAGCGTCAATATTTGCAAAGTGCTTGAAGAGCATGGCTTTACCTTCCATGACCGGCAGTGCGCCATAAGGGCCAATATCACCCAGACCCAATACGGCCGACCCATCACTAATTACCGCTACCGAATTGTTTAGCCAGGTGTAGTCACGCGCTTCTTTGGGATGCTTGGCAACATAGCTCGAGACTGCTCCCACACCAGGTGTGTAATAAATGCTCAGCTTATCTTTAGAATCAAGTTTATCTTTTAGCTGGACGGCCAACTTACCCCGTAGTTGTTTGTGTTTCTTCAGCGCCTCTTTATCATAATCCATTTTATTAGTATAAAACATTGTAAAACATTAAAAATATTGTAGAATAAATCAAATGACTGAACTGGTTCCTCTTTCTGAGCACAAGCGCATTAGTTTTGCTATGGACAATGCATCTGATCGATTCCGCTGGGATACTGACCAGATCACGGCCGAAAAGGCGCAAGAAATTGCGGAGCACGTGCAGATAAAGCTCTATTTAGGTAGTCACGGAACGGAAGCGGACGATTATTTAGCCGTAGAAAAAGTGTTTGACGACATCGATCCTGCGCATACTGTTGTCTGTTTCGAGGGTGCTTCCTACACGACCGTTTATGAAGAAGAAATACGTGAATTTGCCAAAAACGCCCCTACCTCGGAACGAATGCGCCTACAGAGAGAGACTGTCTTAAACTCACGAAACAGTCATGGCGGTAATTATTTAGCTACCACAAATGCCTTCCACTATGCCCAGCAATTTTGCATAGCGAACGGTTTTGATACACGACTCGTGGACATTGATAGTTGGATGACTCGACACTGGCATGAATATATGCGGGAGTTTGGCGGCATTGAAGATGATGACATTCAAGAAGAAGTAACAGCTGAATTTATGGAGCATGGTTGGAAAAACCAACCCTTTATTGAAGCAGCAATGACATGGCTTGAGCTGCTAGACAAATCCACGGTAATTCTTGAGAATGGCCAACCAGAAGCTAGCGTGGTCCACCGTTGGCGTGAATTTCATCGCATCCGTGAGGAAGCTGTCGCAAACAAGATTAAAGGTATAGCAGTCGAGCTTGCAGAAAAGCGTAAAGCTGAATTGCTAACCGATAACAACGCACCGGTCCGGCAAATTGTTATTTTTTTTGGGGCTGCCCACCAGCGTGGTTTGCAAGAACGATTACTGACTAGAGGTCTTGTACATACAGTAAATCCACTCTCTGAAGGTAATTTTTATGCATCTGCAAACGATGTGGCTTTAAATGGCCGGGATGTCCATGCTTTTGCCAATTCATGGGTTAACGCCAACTTAATCCAGCTCTACGGCGAACAATATACCTCGCGGGAAGATATCCAGCTGTTTGCTGACAAGCGCAAAGCTACTGCTATGGCCATGGACCAGTTACCATTATCGACCATACAAGACCTTTACGAAGCCTATAGAAACATAGTTATTTGGCATCAAACAGCCAAAACTCCTCGCAATAATCTAGAACGTGCGCTTCAAGATAGGCAGCATAGAATTCTAGATCCACACGTGGTATTTTCGGATCTTATTAATAACATGTTTACGCAAGCGGGCATGAATTTAAGTCTTATAATGCAGGACTATGCAAACCGCCGTGAGCGATCTACAAACGAACTATTTGGTCGTGTTAGCTGAAGTTGCAAATAACAGAGATGTAGTGTAAAATCTACCGAGTTATGTCATCTGTTATTGCGGAGATTGAGCAAAGCTTTAAGAAAAAGCAGGTCGTCGATGTTAAGTCGGGCGACACTGTTAAAGTGCACCAGAAAATCCGCGAAGGCAGTAAAGAACGCGTTCAGATCTTTGAAGGTTTGGTTATTAGGACTGATCGTAAGAAATCGCACACTAGCCGCATTACGGTGCGACGTATCTCTAGTGGCGTAGGTGTCGAGAAAAGCTTTTTACTGCACAGTCCACTTATTCTGAAAGTTGAAGTTACTAAGCGCAGCAAAGTCCGCCGCAATTATCTTACATATATGCGCGCTCGCACCGGTAAAGGTACACGCTTGGTTGGTACTGAATTTGATAAAGAAGCCGTGAACGCCATTCACGATGAAGCCGCTGAAGCTGAAGAAGAGAAACTGAAAGAGCAAGTTGCTCAACAGGCTGAAGCCCAAGCCGAAAAGAAAGCTGAAGCCGACGCTAAACTAGAGGCTAAGGCCGAAGCAGCCATTGCCCAACACGAAGAAGTAGCTGAAAAGCCCGAAAAGAAAACTGAAAAATAATAACTTAACTCTATTTGCTATCATATAAATATGATAATCGGGGTTGATGAGGTTGGTAGAGGGTCATGGGCTGGGCCGTTGCTTGTAGTTGCCGCGCATCTAACAGGAGCAATACCCGATAAGCTCCGCGACTCCAAGTTGCTAAGCAAATCCCAGAGAGAAACTCTCTACGAACTACTTATCACCAACTACCGCTTCGGGGAAGGCTGGGTACAGCCTGAAGAAATTGACCAGCATGGTTTAGCATCTGCCATGCGCTTGGGAGTAAATCGATCACTGGTTGCTCTGGGAGCAGATTTGGAAGCAGACATTATCATTGACGGTAATATTAACTACTGCCCGGGAGAATTTATAAATGCTCGTTGTGAAGTCAAGGCTGATAACAATCATCCAGTAGTAAGTGCTGCTAGTATTTATGCCAAAGTGACGCGTGATGCCTACATGACTAAGATTAGCCGTTTTTATCCAAACTATCGTTTTGAACAACATGTTGGTTATGGCACAAAGCTTCATCGAGATATCCTAACACGCTTCGGTATCAGTGCTTTGCACCGTAAAAGCTATAAACCCATAAAGGCCTTCCTGGAGATAACATGACCACAGTTACCACGGGCCATAAGGCTGAGGTGGCAGCTGCTGATTATCTCAAAAAGCTCGGATATAAAATTTTAGATACTAACTGGCGAACGCGCTATTGCGAGATAGACATTATTGCTCAAAGGAATAAAACAATCCATTTTGCTGAGGTAAAATATCGAGTTCGTGACAGTCAAGGTAAGGGGCTGGATTTTATTACGTCAACTAAGCTGCGCCAGATGCGTTATGCGGCCGATTTGTGGGTAAGCCAAAACGAGTGGGATGGTGACTATCTGCTGAGCGCCTTAGAAATCAGTGGTCTTGATTTCAAGGTTACTGAATTTGTGCCAGATTGCGCTTGATCCTAGATATTATAGTTAGCCAATAATACAAAAACATTATAGAATATATCTCAAAGTTGAAGTTAATGAGCATACCTAACGCTATTCGAATTATAGACCAGGAACCTGCGACTGACTGGCGCATTTGGAGCCATGATGATAGCGGATTACTTGAAATCGGGCTAGATACCACGGGTGAAGGTGAAGGGTATTACTATCGTCTGCTAGAGCGACTAAAAGATCCTAGCGTTTTTAGCTTTAAGGCCTTGTCTAGGTTCCTTGACTCAACCAAACCGGCGTGGATAGATCAAGAGGAGGCTTTGAAACTACGAGATGAACACGATAAAGGGTGGCGAGTTCGACCTGATTTGAAGCTTTGGGCAACCGCTAAGTTTCTGGAAGGAGCTATGTCGTGTGATGATAGAGGTGGTGTAACGGGTTTATTTCCATCAATTTCGGAAGCCGATAAAACAGACTACGGAGTAACTATTTCACCGCAGGGCAGATTTACGCTTATCAAACGATATTCACGAGCACAACGTCCTCGTCATGAAGTTGGCGAAGCTAGAGTGGTAAAAAGGGCCTATAAACTGGATCGGGTACTGCCTTTCGATATTCATGTGGCATGGTTGGACAACGATTCAGTAGATCCACGACCGATAATTGATGGTGATGTCGTAGACTACATTAATCATGCCGTTATGGTAATTAATTCTAGGGCAGCTGCCTGAAGAAAGACTTGACGGTTTTCAGGTCGCGGCCTTTCCAGGCGGCCTGCCACTCGATCATTTCTGTCCCTTGTTTAATAGAGCGCTCCAGCGCCGGTGAGGTGCGGGCATGGAAGAAATCGCTATATTCTTTAAGAAATTCGTGGTCACTAAAGGCGCGACCAGCATAGATTGGCATTCGGTAGAATGCTAGATCGGTGCCAAGGTTTTGTTCCAGCCAGTCCCAGTGGTCAAGTAGCCATTGCCAGGTTAGTTTTTTTCCGTGCCGGTTCATAAAACTGTATGCAATCCAGTAGGCGGCATCCTGCAAACGAACATCTTTAGTAGTGATCATGGACAGAGCTTTTTTAACAAGCTGTGGTTGTTTAAAACCTGTAATTGCCGCACAAAGCGTGGTTCGTTCCTCACTAAGAGTGGCGTTATTGTGTAGTGCTACAAGCTTTTGGAAAGTTTCGGAATTGCCATGGCGGGCAACCGTCCCAAAAACAACGCCCCGTAGATCTGGATTAATATTAATCTTCCCGTTAAGTTTAATAGCAGCAAATAACTTCTGACACTGTTTCACCACACTAGGTTCGTCTGCACTGGCCGCCAGGCCGAGTACTATTGGGCGCATCAGTGTATCAAAATGTGTTTCATCGGTTTTGCTGACCCAGCCGAGTCGTTCCAACTGCGGAGTTACTAGCTGGCGAATATATGGTTTCATGGCTTCACGTAAATCCTCGTCATCCATTACTAAGCGCAGGGAACCAATAAAGCTAGCCATAACGTCCCAGACGGCATAATTGTGCTCTTGCTTAAAAGCCTCTAAAAGATGTAGCGCTGCCAGCGTGTCAACGTAGCCGGCTTTAGCTGCTTCAGCTAGGTCATTAAGCAAACCAAGCCTGTCAAGGGGAGATAGATGACCTTCCTTAATTTGCTCAGCAAGCCGTTCAACATGACCTGCATTGTAAACGGTGCGGTAAAGGCCACCTTGCTCGCTGTTGAGCTTAAAGTGACGGCTATCTTTTAGTGGAAATAATTCTGCTTCACCACTCAATACATCAGCAATCTTGTCGTCATGCGCTAACAAAGGTATCGGCCAGGTCTGGCTGTGGTTGAGATTTTTCTGAGCCTTACCTCGTACTGTGAAGCGTTGTTGGCTAAGCTGGACTTCATTTTCACCAACCTCTGCTTGCAGCAAGGGAAAGCCAGTCTGAGATGTCCAGCCATGCATAAAACTACGAACAGGTTGCTTGCTGGCTTCCTCCATAGCTTGCCAAAGATCAACAGTATCTGTATTACCGTATTCGTGTTTTTTCAGGTAGTAACGTAGACCAGCCCGAAAGGCCTCAGCGCCAAGATAGTTATGAAGCATATGAATCACACTCGAGCCTTTACTGTAGCTAATGGCGTCAAATATGGTGCGAATTTCATCGGGGTGATTGATGGCGACCTCAACCGGATGAGTGTTTTCCAGAGCATCCAGCTTAAGGGCTTGTTGTTGCTCGTCGACTACAAATTGCGTCCACATCTGCCAATCCGGGAAGAGCTTATCTACGGCCAGATACTCAATCCAGCTGGCAAAACCTTCATTTAGCCAAAGGTCAGTCCACCATCGCATTGTTACCAAATTGCCAAACCATTGGTGGGCGAGTTCATGGGCAACTACTAAAGCAACATACTGTTTATTTGCAAGAGTTGAATTTTGGGGATCAACCAGTAGCGCTTGTTCCCTAAAAGTAATGCAGCCCCAATTCTCCATGGCGCCTGAAGCAAAATCCGGCAGCGCAATAAGATCACACTTTTCCAGAGGGTACTTAATACCAAAGTAATCATTGAAAAAATCTAGACATTTAACAGCTACCTCAAGTGCAAAAGCAGTAAACTGCACGTTGGCATTAGTGGCGTAAGTACGCACATGTATGCCGTCCTTAGTTTTGGCCTCTTTGTAGCCCAGTTCGCCAATTATAAATGCCAATAAATACGTACTCATCTTGGGCGTAGTTTCAAACACTACTTTTTGGTTGCTACCTTTTACTTCTTGTTCCTTTATTGGCGTATTAGAAAGTACCGTTTCTCCGGCAGGAGCAGTAATACCAAGGTCGAACGTGGCTTTGGCCTCAGGCTCATCAATACACGGAAAGACTTCGCGGGCATGATGACTTTCAAATTGGGTGGCTATAAGCTTTTTTTCTTGGCCTTTATATTTAAAGAAACATGGATAAATGCCATTCATCTGAGGTGTGATCTTGCCCTTAAACTGTAATGTAACAGCATAGTTGCCGGGATATAACATAGAACTGCTGTGCAGACGGACTTCTTCTAGTGAAGCATGATGATTTATACGGTCCACCGCTATTTCTTGGTTAGCTTTTTTATCTGATCGTGTTACTAAAGCCTTGGTAATTTTGAGACCACTTTGATTAAAAGTTAGCCGCTTTGACGGGCGGCCGACTTTGCGTCCTGTAATAACTACGCTGCCTTCAAAAGTCATTTTGTCTGGATCAATAGCGATATCAAGTTTGTAGTTCTCAGGTACAAACTGAGCAAACAGTCGCACAACTTTCTTCATTGCTATATCTTATCAGACAAGTTGTGCGAAGTAATTCATAGAGATTTTTTTATAACACCTGTAGGATAATAAATATGCCAAAAACTGGCGAGTACAATTTTATTGATGAAGATGGTGAAGGACGATCCGTTAAAGGGGATTCTCTATGGGTACAACCGGCTGACGATTTGTTTGTGGTCGCTGAGAAGTCAAAAAAACTAGGACGTGCTCTATATTGGGCGACAGAGTTAAAGCCACGCGACTACTTTAATTTAACTAAACGTATCTTGGACATTAGGCGTGGGTATTACGTGATAACCAATATTGGTGGCCCAGATCGAGAACTAAGTATGTGGTGGGCTGGAAGCTACAAGGATTTAGAGGCGATAAGCTTTGTCGATGAAAGTGGTGCTGTAAGTGCGACATGGGAGCGTACACCAGGGTCGGAAAACGGCTTCGAGGCAGGAATAGCAACCGAAAGAAGACACATTCGTAATGATCAGATGTTTGAGCTAATGAAACGCAGTGGTACAGACCTCATAAGACATAGCATGCCGGCTATAGTTAGAAGGGTGGATCCTTTCTTGGCAGCAAATTGACTCATATCTCATAGTGATGTATGATATTTGTGCATAGGTCGACCGGCAGGTCGGCTTTTTTAATAACCTCGACTTAGAAATTAATCATTTGAGAAACTAACGAAACGGAGAAAATATGGACCTGGATATAAAACAACTGGCTTTAGCGGTACGAACTATAGCCGAAGAGAAGAACCTACCGGAAGAAACTGTTCAAGAAGTTGTGGAACAGGCTTTAGCGGCCGCTTATCGCCGTGACTATGGTGAGCGCGAACAGGAAGTTCGTGTCAGCATGAATCTTAACACTGGCGATGTCGTTGCTTATGTTACTAAAGAAATAGTCGAAGAAGTCGGCGATCCGCACTTTGAGATTAGTGTCAAAGACGCTGGTGTTATGAAGAAAAATGCTAAAGTCGGCGATACGGTCGAAATGACTGAAAAAGTCGAGAATTTTGGCCGTGTAGCCGCCCAAACTGCAAAGCAAGTTATTCTGCAGCGACTACGTGAAGCTGAGCGGGAAATCATCATGGAAGAGTACGAAGACAAAATTGGCACTGTTATTAATGGTATTGTGGCCCGCGTAGAGGGGCGCTTAGTACGTGTCGATCTTGGCAAAGCACAGGGCATTATGCCAATGAGTGAACAAATTCAAACTGAGCGCTACTATCCCGGACAGCGCCTTAAGGTTTTCTTAAAAGACGTGGAGCGTGGTTTCCGTGGCCCGCAACTTGTAGTATCGCGTGGTTGCCCAGAATTTGTGGACTGGTTGTTCCGCGGTGAAGTACCTGAAATGGAAAATGGTGCGGTTGAAATTAAAGATATTGCCCGCGAGGCCGGCGTCCGTACGAAATTAGCTGTTAGTAGCACAGTTCAGGGTGTTGACCCCGTCGGAACTTTTGTTGGTGGTCATGGTACACGTGTTAATGCAGTCATGGGAGAGATTGGTGAACAAGAGAAGATTGATATTGTTGTTTGGGACGAAAACACCATTACCTACATCACAAATGCTCTGAGCCCAACTAAAGTTACAGAAGTAAAACTCGATGAAAAAAATAAAAAAGCAACCGTGGTTGTTCCAGAAGACCAGCTCAGCATTGCAATTGGAAAAAACGGTCAGAACGTTCGTTTAGCTAGCAAACTGACTGGTTACGACTTGGACATTACAGCTGAAACCGAAAAAGTTAAGGAAGAACCAAAACCGGCTACAACCCCAAGTGAAAAACCACGAGCACCTAAGCTCAAGAAAAAAGAACAATTAGAGAGCTCTTTACTTGAAGCTATAGAAGAGCACGGTGAAGAAGTCCAAGAGCAATAAGTATTGCTTACTTCTAAAAACATTGTAAAATAGTTTTCTAATGAGTGAGTTCGTTCGTGATATTGCCGACAAGTACGCTAAATTAATGGCGCCGGCTTTTATGAATGGACTTCAAACCCCGGTACAAAGAGATGAGAGGCTCAATAATTCTGCATTTGCAATATATCTCTTCCTGCCTGCCATTAGAGATGGTTTGCAAGCGGTTGATTGGCAGGCCCATGATCTACCGATAAAGCAGTATGAAGGTCCTGTCGATTCCTTTAAGCCCAGAGATAAATTACCTGCAGACTATGGTGAAAGTCTTATGGCTTTGGCGTTTGATGATGTTGCAGTGATTTTGCAGCTTTGCGAAGGCTACCGTGCTGCTTACGGACTGCCAGATGGTTATAGCTTTTCGGAGATACTACATAACAGCAAAAAGTCCTTACTTAATGTTTCAAGACTTCAGGAGCAAGATAAAAAACACATATATCTTTATCTTAATTATCCTGACGTGGCTGAGCAATTTGAAGGTGCGACCTTGCCAAAACGTGATCAAACTGTACAGCTCAAAACCGATAAGAATGGAAAACCACGTTTTGTGTGGCACGATGGAATTCAGGAGTTTATTGACGATCATTTGCTGCCCGATCGGGGATGTCCGGCAGATAATATTATTATCGAGACAGAGGATGGTCGTAAGCAAATCTTGACTTATTATTTCTGGGATAAACTCGTAGATTTTGCTTACTCCGCTTCTTAGTATCCTTTGTGGCAACCACGCCAAGACATAGACCCGGAGCTAACTATATGCTATAATATGGTTCACTAAGGAGTTTTATGAAAAAAGCCTTTGCCGTTTTAACAGCTGGCGCTGCTATGTCACTTGCCTGTTCTGGAGGTGGGGAGTCGCAGGATTCATTTAATTCATCAGCTGAAAAGCTGAAAGAAGAACGAGCCCCATTTGTGGTTAAAGCTTGGAGCGACGGCTTGAAAGATTTTTTGGCAAAGTTACAAGCCGGTAATGTAACCGTGCAATACTTTCAAGATAATTGTGATTATTTTGAAGATGAAGCAGGGTCAGTTATTCGTAAGAACCCGGCCTCTTTCCACTCTAAAAAACCAGATAGCGACATTGATATCGAAATATTTGGTAGCATAAGTGTGGCAAATGGCATTAATTTGCTTAAGGGTCCCTACGTATACTCAGATCCGTTCTTGAAAGACAAAAACGTACGCATTGTTAGCCCAGAAGAACCAAGACGAATGAAACCCTCGTCAGGCAGTATTGATGTGCAGGTTACAAGCGCCAATAGTGATGGAACCACTGTCTGGCTTAATGGGCCCAATGGTTTACAGATATCAAAAACAGTAATTGTGGAGCACTTACCCACCGGAGAAACTGACAAACTGGCAGTTGACGGCGCTTCACAGATGTTGTGCGGTCAAGCGTTAGGTTTGGCCCGGTCTGACTATCCACTGCCATCGGCAACACCACCATCTAATTAAAGTCTTCGTTTGGACTTGGTCCGATCTTAAGAATCATGAAAATCAGCATAGTAGATTAGCACTCTTGACCCGCGAGTGCTAATTGGTATAATGGGTTTAGTGATTTACAAATAAGATCGCTAGCGAGGTACAAAATTTTATGATGCCCAATTCACCTGACTTTCAAGAATTTTTGAACCACCTCACAGACAATGCTTTAGCAAGCCTAAAGCACGCCGATGCCATTGCACGCAGTTTTGGCAGCGCCTACATTGGTACTGAACATTTATTACTAGGTGTACTTGCCCAAGATTCCAGTATGGGCGCCAAAATTTTGGCGAACCAGGGTGTCACGCTAGATAGGGCGCGCTTGGCCCTTAATTTAACGCCTAAAACGCTTGTTATTAACCTGGGCGCTAAAGGTTTGAGTGAGACCGCCAAACTAACACTTAAAATGGCTTATGATGTTGCCCAAGACTTCAACCAGGAATTCTGCGGCACAGAACACATCTTATATAGCATTATGACTCAAAAGAATGCTCGGGCCACGACACTGCTCCGCGACATGAACGTAAATGTAGATACTATGATTAATGAACTGGAACAGTTCTTGAACCGTCAACAATATGAGGAAAGTGGTGAAGGTGCCACTGATGTACGCCATCGGGTCGGCAAAAAGCAGCGCAAGACTGCTTTAGATGTCTTTGGAACCGATCTAACTGACCTGGCCCGACAAAACAAGCTCGACCCGGTGGTCGGACGCGAACCGCAAATAAGACGCTTGATAACAATTTTAAATCGCCGAACTAAGAATAATCCGGTGCTTATTGGGGAGCCAGGTGTCGGCAAAACAGCCATAGTTGAAGGCTTGGCGCAGCGTATTATTGCCGAGGATGTACCAGATAGCTTGCTAGACAAACGGATTGTCATGCTTGATCTGGCTGGCATGATTGCTGGCACTAAGTACCGTGGTGAGTTCGAAGAACGCCTTAAAAAGGTCATGTCCGAACTAGAGAGTGATAAAAAAACTATCATCTTTATTGATGAATTACATTTAATCGTTGGTGCTGGCGCAGCGGAAGGCGCTATGGATGCTGGCAATATTCTAAAGCCAGCCTTAGCCCGCGGTAAAATCCAGGTTATTGGTGCCACGACAACGGCCGAATACACCAAACACATCGAAAAAGATGCAGCTTTAGAGCGCCGTTTCCAGCCCATACAGGTACCCGAGACCTCCATTAGTGAATCTCTAGCAATCTTAAAAGGTTTGCGTAAACACTATGAGGCGTTCCATAACGTAAAAGTTAGTGATGAAGTACTGGAAGACACTGTTACATTGGCTAAGCGGTACGTTAATGACCGGTTTATGCCTGATAAAGCGATTGATTTGCTCGATGAGACAGCCGCCTATTTAAGAGTTGATAAAGGTAAAACCTCGCCAGAGGTGCGTCGCTTGCAAAAAGAATTAAAACTTTCCAATACCCAGCGTGAAGAAGCTGCCGATGCCGAAGACTATGAGCGAGCAGCGCTCGAGAAACAACGAGCCAGCCAAATCAGTGAACAGCTGAAGAAATTACAGGCCGCTGGTAAAAGTGCCAACAAACTTGTCATGCAAAGTGACGATGTGGCTGAAGTGGTTGCACGCATGACCGGAGTTCCGGTCAAAAAAGTTATTCGTTCTGAAGCTAAATATTTGCTTAATCTAGAGAAACAACTTGGTAAGTACGTAGTTGGTCAGGACGAAGCAGTTGTAGCTGTTGCTAAAGCAATTAGGCGTAACCGAACGGGGATTAGCGGTGGTCAAAGACCGATAGGTTCCTTTATATTCCTCGGACCAACAGGAGTTGGTAAAACGGAATTGGCGCGCGTGTTGGCCCGAGAATTTTTTGGCTCGGCTGATGCCATGGTTAAGATTGATATGAGTGAATTTGGTGAGCGTCATACTGTATCTCGCCTAGTTGGTGCGCCGGCTGGTTATGTGGGCTATGATGAAGGCGGACAATTGACTGATAAAATTCGCCGCCAGCCATACAGTTTAGTGCTATTTGACGAAATTGAGAAAGCCCATCCAGAAGTCTTTAATATGCTTCTTCAGATACTTGAGGACGGTGTTTTGACCGACGCGAAGGGGCGTAAAATAGACTTTACGAATACTGTTGTCATAATGACCAGTAATATTGGCGCAGACAAATTACAGAAAGAAGCCAGTCTTGGCTTCCATGCTACTGCAGCCAGCGACCTAAAAGATCTCGCCAATTTGCACGATACCAACAAAGAAAAAGTGTTGGACGAACTTAAAAAAACCATGCGACCGGAGCTATTAAATAGAATAGACAAAATGATTGTCTTTCGGGCGCTGACTAAGAAAGATGTACTTAAAATTCTTGATCTGCAAATTGAAGAGCTTAAACAGCGGCTTGTAAAACACGGTCTGGGCCTAGAGGTTACGCCCGCGGCACGTCAACATCTGCTTGAGAATGGTTATGATGCTCACAATGGTGTAAGACCAATGCGCAGGCTCCTACAAGACACTATTGAAGACCATATTGCCGTGGAGCTGCTCGATAACCACTACGCCAAAGGTGTTATTGTTGAAGTCGGCACCAAAAATAAAGAACTGGTTTACAACGCTTCCAACGAATAGACGCTTTTACTGGTCAAGCGTAAACCGTTCAAGACTCTATACTGTATAATTTCTTGGGTGAAAACGACTTCACGCCGGCTTATTCGTTTAGTTATTAGTATTGGTCTCTTGCTAGCTGTTTTAATTGCTATAGCGCAGCGACAGGCTTTGTATGATTGGGGGCGACTACGAAATTACACTGCGCCGGCGGCTGTTGCAAAGATTGCTACCGACGCAACCTTTACTGACGACGCGCGGCATATTTTTTATGTCTATCACCCTGAACTTGATGACCGTAGTAATTTCAATAACCACTGCAACAGTAAAGACGAGCAAACGATTGTACTCGGTTGCTATGTGTCGCCACTTGGTATTTACATCTACGACGTGACCGATGCGCGATTGAGTGGTGTGAAAGAGGTAACAGCGTCTCATGAAATGCTTCATGCTGCCTACGATCGTTTGAGTGCTTCTGAAAAGGCGCACATTAACGATTTAATTAATCAGGCATATAGCCAAGTTACTGACGAGCGCATTCGTAAAAATATTGAAAATTATCGTAAGAATGGCGCAGATGTTACCAATGAATTACATTCGATACTCGGTACTGAAGTGGCTCATTTGCCAGCAGAATTAGAGCAATATTACTCACGCTATTTCATGAAACGGGCTAGTGTTGTGGCCGATTCTGAAAAGTACGAAGGTGTATTTACGACACTTAAAGATCAAGCCAGCTCAATTGCGCAGCAATTAGAGAACCTAAAATCTCAAATTGAAACCAACGAGCAACAACTTGAACAGCAACAGGGCCAGCTGGAGGCAGATCGCTCCTCTGTCCGCACACAATCTCAGGCTGACGCTTTCAATGCCAGGGTTCGGTCTTACAACGGCCAAGTAGCACGTGTTAATCAGCTGGTTGAGGAGTATAACAACTTGCGTGAGCAGTACAGTGAATTAGCTGTACAG
Source organism: uncultured Candidatus Saccharibacteria bacterium (assembly GCA_964606965.1). Taxonomy (GTDB): domain Bacteria; phylum Patescibacteriota; class Saccharimonadia; order Saccharimonadales; family CAYVSP01; genus CAZSHK01. Next base: position 7,824 of record CAZSHK010000001.1, on the reverse strand, counting down.
CAGCAGCAACTCTTTTCAGCAATTGATAGCCGACCGACGGCGTCAACACAGTAGTGTAAACTGTAGCCATGGCAAAAAAACCGTCGGTGAGGTACGTCTGTGGCAACTGTGGTGCCTTTGCTACAACTTGGAGCGGCCGTTGTCCGCAGTGTGGTGAGTGGAATTCGCTTCAAGAACAAATTGATATTAAATCTACTATAAGTGCCGGCAGCAACCTGCAAACTGCAAATGTAGCAGCACTGGCTAAAGAAGATACCCTGACACGCTTGAAAACTGGTATTGCTGACGTCGACGAAGTATTGGGCGGTGGCGTCGTGCCGGGTAGTGTGACCCTAATTGCTGGTCAACCAGGAATTGGCAAGAGTACATTGCTACTACAGATTGCTCAATTAGTTGCCGCTAAACATTCAGTTGTTTATATAAGTGGCGAAGAATCAGCCCATCAAATAGGTCTAAGAGCGGCTCGTATTGGCGCAAAGTCTACCAAACTGCAGTTAGCTACTAGCAACAGTGCCGAAGATATTGCTACGACTATAAGTACTGGTGGATACAAGCTTGTGGTCGTGGACTCAATTCAAACCGTCAGCCACAGTGCTGTAAGCTCAGCGGCTGGTAGTGTTAGTCAGATTACCAACTGCACCCAATTGTTGACGGCCGCAGCTAAGCAGTCCAATTCAGCACTAATGATTGTCGGTCACGTAACAAAGGAAGGTTCGATTGCTGGTCCAAAGCTACTAGAGCACATGGTTGACGTGGTGTTGCAGTTAGAAGGTGATCGTTATGGTGGTTTTAAATTACTGCGCGGTATAAAAAATCGTTTTGGTTCCACAAATGAGACTGGCATTTTTGAAATGATCAATGAAGGCCTGAAACAAGTTGAAAATCCCTCCGCTGCTTTGTTGGCTGAGCGCCAGGTGACTGATGGTTCGGTAGTTTTAGCCACTATGGAGGGCTCACGACCGCTTTTGGTTGAAGTACAGGCCCTAGTGAACCGTACATCATATGGTTATCCTAAACGGGCTGCCAGCGGCTTTGACCTTAATCGTTTAAATCTCCTTGTAGCTATGCTGGAACGACGCACAAAATTAAGTCTGGCCGATCAAGATATTTACGTAAATATTGTTGGTGGCATTAAGATTACTGAACCAGCAGCTGATTTAGCGGTGGTTATGGCTATTGCCTCGGCAGCCAAAGGCCTACAGCTAAAAGAACAGGCAGTCGTATTTGGTGAGGTTGGCTTATCTGGTGAAATTAGACATGTTCCTCAACTAGAAAAGCGTCTTAGTGAAGCTAAGAAGCTTGGTTTTACATCTGCGATTGGCCCGGTTGTTCGCAGTGGTAACCCTTCGACGAAGCTCAGGGCAGGAAAGCTTTCAATGCTGAAGTCTGTCAGTGATGTGCGCAGTGCTCTGAATGAATTTCTTAGCAAAGATTAAATTTTTAGTTCACCCGACGTATTGCCGTTAGAATCTTTAGCGTAAAATTTTGTTTCGGGACCTGGATCTGCTCCAGAGCAACTAGTGCCTGGTGATGAACAAACAAAGGAATCGCCTTGTTTTCGAAATATTGTTACAGTGCCGGTAGCCCCGGACCACGTGAAACTGACGCTAGCGCCTGTCCTTGTCCCGCTTAGGCTTAAAGGGCCAGCGGCATTGCCGCCACCCCCTGAACTGAAATCAATTCCCGCCGGACTGCTAGTTGCATCATAGAGCACACTGTCTATTACTTGGACTTTCACATCAGCGTTACCACTACCGCTATAGTTAAATGTAAGCGCATGGTTACTGACCGGTCCATCAATTTGGTAAGATTGCACAGTTTGACCTCCAATTATGACGTTAAGAGTACCGGGATACTGAGCATACTGCGAATCATTTAGAGGGTGCGTACCGGCGTCGGCATTTACGTAAATGGTACAACTACCACTACAACTTGAAGGCGCATTAACAATATTGACTGACGGGGGTGAATCACCGCAATGATGCACATCATCAGTTGCGCTGGTATTTGTAATGGCATTGCCGCCGCCGACAAAAATGTCGACCGAAAATGAGTTCGAATCTGCATTACCACCGGTTTTACGGGCACGGGCAGGGGTACAATCGGTAGCTAATTTATTGGATACGATATCAATAGCTTTATTGCTGGTGTTTTTGTTATTACCGGTATACCAAGAAGGGAAAATGTCATTAGCCGGGCTTGGCTCGATTGAGCCCACACCAACATGACTACGGACAATAAAGGCTGGTTGAGTTTTTAAAGCAGCTGGCTTAGCCCAATTAGTAGCTTTTGTGCCTAATTTATCGTGGGCGGCCAACATCCAGGTTCGAGTAATTGGTGCAGTCAGGGTTTCCATTGTTCCTCGTAAAGGCTGGTTGCGGGTATGATAGCCAACCCAAGAAACCGCGGCGTATTGCGTTGACCAGCTGGTCATAAGACCATCAAAGCCATTGTTGGTGGTACCGGTCTTCACGGCAAAATTCCAGCCATTGTAACGATGAAACTTGTAGTAGCCGGATGGTAAGTAGCTGGCATTCGGGTCAGACGCCATGTCGTTAACGATGTAGGCTGCGTCTTCTTTAATAACTTGTGTGCCTTGTGGTTGTTTCCACTCGTCCTTGGTCTTCCCACCGGCATCGGTAATTTTCATTATATAAGTGCGCGGGATGGCCTTACCTAATCGAGCCAACGTTGCTAAGCCGTTAACGTGGTCATCAAGGTGCAGAAAGGCACCGTCTCCAATAGCGGCAGCGCCATAACACTGTGTTGGCTTAGTAAAGCTGGTATCGCCAGTCTCGTAGCATTGATATGCATTCTTGTTATTAGGATTAGCCATCATGGCCGAAGCCGTGTTGATAACTTTATTTACTGAGGCCGTGGAATCGGTTGGCACAGTCTGTAACATAGCTTTCACGGCCGGCACGTTACGCGAGCCACCTAAGGCATAGCGTAGAGTCATGGGGCCTGGGTAGCGGAAATCATAATCCTGCAGACAGTTACTATCACCTTTTGGCGGCGGCAGACCCTTTTTGGTACAAGGATAGCCGGGCAGTGGTCCCTGAGTGTCATACAGGACTGAACCAGCGCCTATATTAGTATTAAAATTAATTAACGAAGCATAGTCGTAAGGCTTAAAGCTAGAGCCCGGTGCAATAAAAGTGTCATGCGCATAATTTATCTTGCCATGATCCTGGTTTTCAAAATCGACGCCACCAACCAAAGATACAATTTGACCAGTTTTGACGTCCTCAGCTACAAAAGCAGCTTCATCAGCACCATGTGAGTGTAAGTTGGGAATATCGTCTTGAACGGCTTTTTCAGCAACCGTCTGAAGGTCTAGGTTAAGAGTAGTAACGACTTTCCAACCGCTACGGTTTACTGTGTCTGAATATTTTGTCTCTAATTCCTTCTTAGCTGCCAGTACAAAATACGGTGCTCTAATGCCGGCATAATGGGTGGGCCGGTCTTTAACTTTTGCGATTGTGTCAATTTTTTTTGACTCATCACGCTCTTTGGTTTTTATCATGCCCTGCTGGTACATCTGATCGATAATGTAGTGCTGGCGGCCGACCAATGCTTCTTTATCAAAGTTTTCGCTGTATGGTGAATATAGACTAGGAGCTTTCGGGATAGCTGCCAAGAAGGCTGCTTCGTCTAAGGTCAGATCCTTGGCTGATTTTTGGAAATAGTTTCGAGCGGCAGCTTCGGCTCCGTACTCAATACCTCCGTACGGTGCTGTATTAACGTAGGCAGTCAAAATTTGCTGTTTAGAATAGGAACGCTCCATTTCGACTGCTAAGATAAGTTCTTTAATTTTTCTAGTAATAGTCTGCTGGTTACCGACTTTGTTCTGTGTCAACCGCACCAATTGCTGCGTAATTGTAGAACCACCCTGCTTTCCCCCGTGGCCAAAAGCATCATTAAGGCCAGCTCGTAAAATTCCACGGACATCAAAACCACCGTGGTGAAAGAAATCCTTATCTTCTATGGCAACTGTAGCTAGCTTAATAGATGAGGCAATCTCTTCGTCTTTAACTGGTATACGTTTAACACCGTTGACATCTTCCCATAGTAAGGTCTGACCGGTACGGTCGTAGTACATAACGCTGCCGCCCACATTCTTACCGGAAATATCAGTAATATTTGAAAGGTCTTTACGGAAGTAGGCGAATAAACCAACCAATAAGATAAAACCAGCCACAATGCTAACGCCCAAAATCTTAAGAGCCATAATGCCACCTTCACGACTGAACCAGTAGTGGTACAAGCGCTTAGGTTGCATACGGAAAAAGAAACGATGCAGACGGTCTTTGGGCATGCCAGCTAACCTAGCAGCCTTACGTCTAGAGGCACTATCGCGCAGAGCCACATAGCGCTGCAAGAGGTTACGGTGAATTTTGACCTCTTTACCGCTTTTGGTTATGTGCACATTAGATCGACGCCGTTTAGCTGTCATTACTTACCTGCATGCACTCCTTGGACATGTCATGATTATAGCAAATATATTGTTTCAAAGCAGAAGCATTATAGACCAATTCAACACAATACTTCTATACATTATGTAGCTGATAATAAGCTGTAGTACACTGTTGACATGACCTTATCTGAAGAACTACAGTGGCGTGGTTTTATAAATCAATCTACCTTCACCGACCTAAAACAGCTCGATAATAAAAAGTGGACTTTTTATCATGGTTTCGATGCTTCGGCCGATTCCCAAACGGTGGGTAATCTGGCCGCTATGATGTTCGACAAAGTGCTAATGCGGCACGGAAATAAAGCCATTATTCTGGCTGGTGGAGCCACGAGTTTGATTGGTGACCCTGGTGGTAAAGATGCCGAACGGCCTCTGCAAGACGAAAAAACAGTAGCCCACAACGTGGCTAAAGCTGAGGAACAGCTCAAGCGCGTGTATAGCGGCCAAGAATTTACCATGGTCAATAACCTTGACTGGACCCAAAATCTGAACGTTATTGAATTTTTACGAGATTATGGGAAACATTTCAGTATGACTCCACTTATTCAGCGGGATTACATTGCCAAACGGTTAGGCGAAGCAGGTAGTGGAATTAGTTATACCGAGTTCAGCTATACCGTACTTCAAGGCATGGATTATTTACACCTATTTGATAAATACGATGTAACTTTGCAACTGGGCGGCTCAGATCAGTGGGGAAATTGTTTATCGGGTGTTGAACTTATCCGCAAAGCTCGTGGCAAGGAAGTTCATGTTATTACACTTCCATTAATTATCAACAAAGCCACTGGAAAAAAGTTTGGAAAAAGTGAAGAAGGCGCAGTTTGGTTGGATGAAGCCAAAACCAGCGTTTACCAGTTTTATCAATTCTGGCTGAATGTCGATGATAATAGTGTAGGCGATTATCTAAAAATCTTTACGGAACTCAATAAAAACGCTATTGCCGATATTATGAAACAGTTTGAAGCTTATCCAGCTAACCGTTATGCCCAAAAAACACTGGCTTATGAAGTTACTAAATTGGTTCATGGCAAACAGAGGGCCGACAGCGTCAAAAAGGCTACCAACGTATTGTTCGGAGTAGGCGACTGGAAAGAACTTAACGCCGCCGAAATAGCTATGCTTAAAGGAGAACTACAGTCTGCAAAAGCTGCCGGTGACTTTGCGGAAACACTTGTCAAAGCAGGCTTAGCTAGCTCAAAAACCGAAGCCAGAAATTTCCAAGTGGCTGGAGCTATAACAGTGAATGGCCAAAAAGTTGGGGTTAACCAAGATCCACCACTACAAACTGGCGCCAACCTTGTTAAGCGCGGAAAAAATAGCTTTGCTATTGTTGAAGCCTAGCATAACTAGCATGAACTGTGACCGTAAGTTAGTCTTGATAGTGAGGAGATATAAATGTACAAGATGACACCGATGGGCACCAAGTATCATCTCTATGTTGATGCTGAAATTGATAGGCAGCAACCTGTTGAAGCAGTATTAGAACAGAATGTCGATTTACTGTTTTGGGGTAGTCATCATTATGACCCACGTCGTGGTTTGTATGGTTCGCTAGCTGAGCCAATGCGTGATAGCTGGCGCTCATACTCTTTTGATTCAGTAGGGGAGCTGCCAGTCTATGGCAATATGGCAGAGGCGGCGCAGGACGGCAGACAACTTATTGGCGCAAGCTGGGAAATGGATGGTGCAGTCTGGCGCCAGACGGCTGAAGCAACTCGCGTTGAGGAAGATCTAGGCCGTGAAGCAGTGTCGCTGGCAAGATTGATAGAGCCTATACCCGGGGATTCGGATGGCCAAACCGATGAGGCCAGTCATATATATGAGGCCGGTCTGGGTTATGCCTTACGTCGTTACGAAAGAGTGTATCAAGCGTTTTCGTTGGTACTACGGAAAGCTGTCGTGAATGGGGCGACGGCTTTTTCGGTACGGGCCTACAATCGTGTTGGTTCCCCGGATTCAGAAATTCTAGTCGCCGAAGCTCAGTTGCCATCAGACAGCTTCAGTTACGCCTTTTTACAGCTACATCGTGATGCCAGCTGGAATACACATTCTGAACCTGCATAGTCCGTGTTATACTGACGCCGATGTCAAAAACTACCTCTCTGACGGCCACCCAATACAATGACCCATCGCACAACTATCTCGATTATTGGGATGGTCGCGATTATGAAAATGCTGCTGAAGTCATAGCCATTAAACGTTTTCTTAAAAACCGCCACTTTAAACATGCAGTTGATATAGGTGGCGGCTATGGCCGGCTATGCGTTCTATTAAAAAATTATTCTGAAAAAGTTACCCTGGCTGAGCCCTCTCAACAGCAAATCGACATAGCAGCAGACTATTTGAAGGATTACCCCAAAATTGAGCGTCTTTTAGTTCAAGCTAATGCTATGCCCTGGGAAAGCGGAGCGGTTGATCTTATTACTATGATCCGCGTCATGCACCATTTACCTGATCCAGCTCCAGAATTCAAAGAGATTTCACGAGTGCTTGCAAAAGATGGTATTTTTATTTTAGAGATAGCGAACTACACGCATTTTCAAAACCGTTTAAAGCAAATAGCTAAATTGAAGCGCTTTGGACCAGAACCGGTAGATATTCGCTCTCCTCAAAATCGCAAAGAAGATGAGGTACCATTCGTAAACCACAATCCCAAGACTGTCATAAAGCAACTCGCACACGCTGGTCTAAAGGTTGAACGCACTTTATCAGTGTCCAATTTGCGCAGTCCAGCCCTAAAGAAAGTCTTGCCGGTTAAGTTAATGTTGGCATTAGAGAAACCCATGCAGACAACATTGGCTAAGACCTATTTTGGCCCGAGTACATTCCTCCTCGTCAAAAAAGTTACCTAGCCGCTATACTTGAGTTTATGACCTTAAATAGTCCGTTAACGGAAGCCAAAGGTGTGGGTACTGAATTAGGCAAGAAATTTGCGGTTCTCGGCATTAAAACTGTCGAAGATCTTATATATAACTACCCACGTCGCTATGATGACTACTCAAACGTATTGCCGGTAAATCAAGTAAAACCTGGCACTGTTACCATTAAAGCTTTCATAAAGCAGGCCAAAGGTCGTTATGTCAGACGCGGTTTACATATAACCGAAGCTGTGGCGAGTGACGAGACGGGCAGCCTTAGACTAATTTGGTTCAATCAACCGTATAGAGCGCAATCAATAAAAACTGACGAAGAGTACTACATCTCTGGCGAATACCAGCTCAGTCATCAAAGGTTTAGTATCATGAATCCTTCAGCCGAATTAGTCAGTAGTTTTCCTATAAACACCGCACGGATTGTGCCGATTTATAAAGAAACTAAGGGCTTAAAGTCACACCAAATACGCC